>NZ_JAAAYH010000220.1:0-15099 GCF_018035285.1 Streptomyces sp. MK37H
ATCGCCCTCCTCACCGAGCGAGACGACTCCGAGCGCCGACCCGACCACCCCGTCGCAGCAGCCCAGCCAGCCGTCGCAGACCCCCGGCCAGGGCGGTCACGGCAAGGGCCTGGTGGGCGGACTGGTGGACGGTGTCGGCGACACCCTGGACGGGGTGCTCGGCGGGGTCGGCGGTGTGCTCGGCGGCTGAGCGCCGCCGCCTCACCCCGTGGCCAGCGCCTTGAGGCCCGCCAGGCTTCCGTTGAACCGGTTGTGGTCGCCCACCAGCGGCCCGCTGGAGGTGTACTGCCACAGGGTGTGGGTCTTCCAGCCGGCCGGCAGCGGCCCGGGGGTGGCGGCGTACCGCGCCAGCCACAGCGGGTTCCGGTCGGCGAAGGCGGCGCTGTCGCCGGTGCACGTCTGCCACCAGCCGGTGGTCGTGTAGATCACCGGCTGGCGTCCGGTGCGCTCCTTGACCCGCGCGGTGAAATCGCCGATCCAGTTCACGATCTGGGAGGCGGTCAGGCCGTAGCAGGTTGCTCCGTACGGGTTGTACTCGAGGTCCAGGACGGGCGGCAGCGTCCTGCCGTCGTCCGACCAGTCGCCACCGCCCGCGACGAAGAAGTCCGCCTGACGGGTGCCGCTGGAACGGTCCGGCAGGGCGAAGTGGTAGGCGCCGCGGATCATGCCCTGCTGGAAGGAGCCGTTGTACTGCGAGGCGAACGAGGGGTTCTTGTAGGTCGTGCTCTCGGTGGCCTTCACATAGGCGAATCGGACGTTGTCGTCCCACAGGGCCGCCCAGTCGACCGAACCCTGGTGGTCGCTGACGTCCACGCCCTCCACCGAGGCCGCTCTGGTGGCCCGGGGCGTGGCGCCGGGGTCGGTCCTCTCGTGACGGGCGATGGTCGAGCCCATCCAGTCCCGCTCGGGGTGCGGGACGGACGCTGCGGGGGCCGGGTCGGTGCCGGCGTCGTGGTCGGGGTCGGTCGTCGAGGCCGTGGCCGGTACGAGGGTGGCGAGGACGGCGGCGGTGATCGCCACTGCCAGTCCGCCGATGGCGTAGGGCGAGCGCAGACGCGAAGGCGCCCGGTGGGCGCCCTTACCGGATTTCAGGGACATCTGTTCCTCCGATCCGTTCCGCATCGACGGTATGCGCGCCGAACGAAGAACGTGAAGCGGAACGGGAAATTCTGTCCCTCCGTCAGCGGTCCCGGCCCTCCTCGCCGACCGGCCCCGACGGCACGCCGTAGCCCGCCACCAGCGCCCTCGCGGCCCGGGTCGCCCGGATGGCGACCTCCTCGACCACGTCATCCGGATCGCCGAACTTCCCTTCCAGCAATTGGGCGACATAGCCGCGGGCGAGCGCGTGCAGGGCGTCGAGCAACGCCACGGCCGTCGCCGCGGCCTCGGCCGGGGCGACCACCTCGAAGGCGCTCGGCAGCAGCAGATCCACGAACTCCCTGCTGCTGTCCCGTAGCTCCGGATGGGTGGCCCGCAGCCCCGGCGCGAAGAGGATGTCCAGCCCGCCGCGGTAGCGGGCCGCCGCGCGCACGAAGGTGCCCGCCACCGTGGCCAGCCGCTCCTGGGCGGACCCGACGTCGGCCACCGTGTCCAGGTAGATGGCCCGCAGCCGCCGCGAGACCTCCAGGGCGGCGGCCGCGAGCAGCGCGTCACGGTCGGCGAAGTGGCGGTACGGCGCGCCGGGGCTCACACAGGTGCGGCGCGCGGCCTCCGCCACGGAGAAGCCGCGCACTCCGACCTCGTCGATGATCTCCAGGGTCGTCTGCACCAGCGCGGCGGCCAGGTCGCCGTGGTGGTAGGTGGCGCGTCCCTTCGGGGTGGGTGCCATTCGGGTGACCTTACCCGACCCGTGATTCCGGCTCACCCGCCCCTGGCCTGCGCCTTTCGGCGCCCCGGGCGGCCCGCAGCGCATCCCGCGAGCGCTCGATGCGGATCGGCAGATCCCGCACCCGCTCTCCGGTGGCATGGTGGAAGGCGTTGCCGATGGCCGCCGCCGCGCCCACGATGCCCAGTTCGCCGATGCCCTTGGCGCCCACCGGGTTGGTGGTGTTGTCGTCCTCCTCCATCAGCACCACGTCCAGTTGCGGAACATCGGCGTGGGCGGCGATGTGATAGCCCGCGAAGTCATGGTTGGCGAAGTCGCCGAAGACCGGATCGACCTCGCCGATCTCCAGCAGCGCCATCGACAGACCCATCGTCATGGCCCCGAGGAACTGGGAGCGCGCGGTGTGCGGATTGACGATCCGCCCGGCCGCGAACATGCCCAGCATCCGGTCCACCCGGATCTCACCGGTGTCGCCGTCCACCCGCACCTGGGCGAACTGCGCCCCGAAGGTGTGCCGTGACAGATCCGCCCGCTGCTCCAGATCCTCGGCGGTGTCGGCCACCACCTCCAGACCGCCGTCCGGGACCACACCCGCGTAGGTGTCCAGCTCCTTTAGCAGCGCACGGCACGCCTTGTCCACCGCCCAGCCCCATGAGGCGGTGCCGAGCGAACCGCCCGCGAACGGCGCCATGCCCAGCGAGGCACGGCCGATCTCCAGCCGCAGCCGCGACAGCGGAACGCCGAGCGCGTCCGCCGCCACCTGGGTGAGGGCGGTGCGGGCGCCCGTGCCGAGGTCGGCCGCGCCGATGCGCACCCGGTACGTCCCGTCCTCCTCGGCGCGCGCCACCGCGGAGGAGGGGAAGGTGTAGTCCGGGTGGTGCGAGGCGGCCACGCCGGTGCCCAGCAGCCAGCGGCCCTCACGCCGGATCCCCGGCGCCGGATCGCGGCGCTCCCAGCCGAAGCGGGCCGCGCCCTCGCGCAGACAGGCGACCAGATTGCGGCTGCTGAACGGCTTGCCGCTCTCCGGGTCGGTCTCCGGCTCGTTGCGGATGCGCAGCTCGACCGGGTCCATGCCCAGCGCCCCGGCCAGCTCGTCGACAGCCGACTCCAGCGCGAACATCCCCGGGGTGTGGCCGGGTGCGCGGAACCAGGCGGGCGTCATCACATCGAGCGGCGCCACCTTCACCGTCGTACGGGCGTGGGGCGCCGCGTACATCATCCGTGTCGAGGACACCGTCTGGTCGGCGAACGGCACCTGGGTCGAGCGCTGCTGCACCGACTCGTGCTGGATCACCGTCAGCCGGCCGTCGCGCTCGGCGCCGAGCCGCACCCGCTGGATCGTGGGGGAGCGGTAGGGGATCAGCTGGAACATCTGCTGCCGGGTCAGGGCGATCTTCACCGGCCGTTCGACGGCCCGCGCGGCGAGCGCCGCCAGCACCGTCGGCGAGCGCGGAATGCCCTTGGACCCGAAGCCCCCGCCGATGTACTCGGCCACGATCTCCACCGCGCCCAGCTCGATCCCGAACAGCGCGGACATCAGCTGCGCGCTCATATAGGGACCCTGGTCGGAGTTGAACAGCGTCAGCCGGTCCTCGTCCCACACCGCGATGGTGGCATGCGGCTCCATCGGGCTCGGATGCTCCACCGGAGTGGTGTACGTGGCGTCCACCCGCACCGGGGCAGTGGACCAGGCGCCATCGGCGTCACCGCGCTCCACCAGGCCAGGGCTGCCGTCGGTCACCGTCTCGGCGATCTCCAGCCGCTCGTCGTCGGCGCGCAGCACCACATCGTGCGGCTCCCGCTCATAGCCCACCCGGACCGCCGCCGCGCCCTCGCGCGCCGCCTCCAGCGAGGTGGCCACCACGGCGGCCACGATCTGGCCGTGGTACGCCACCTGAGGGGACTGCAGCACGAAGAGGTCCGCGCTCGCCTCCGCCTCGGCGTTCAGCCGCGGGGCATTGGTGTGGTCGAGCACCGCCAGCACACCGGGCAGGGCCAGCGCCGGGGCGGGATCGACCTCCGTCACCCGGCCGCGGGCGATGGTGGCCTGCACCGGCCATACGTAACTGACGTCCCGGGTGGGGAACTCATAGGCGTAGCGCGCCGCGCCGGTCACCTTGTCCAGGCCGTCGACCCGGGTCACCGGGGCCCCAACACTTTGCTCGACGGTGGTCATGCGCGATCCCTCCTCGCGACGAGGTCGCGGACGCCCGCGACGATCAGATCAGTGGCCAGGTCGACCTTGAAGGCGTTGTCCGGCAGCGGCCGCGCCTCGGCCAGCTCGGCCCGCGCCGCCTCGCGCAGCGTCTCCTCGTCCGGCCGGGCACCGAGCAGCCGCTCCTCGGCGGTCCGGGCGCGCCACGGCCGCGGCGCCACCCCGCCGAGCGCGATCCGCACGTCCCGCAGTGAGCCGTCCTCGGCCACGGACACCGCGGTGGCGACACTCACCAGCGCGAAGGCGTACGACCAGCGGTCGCGGACCTTGCGGTAGCGCATCCGGGCACCGCGCGGTGGCGGGGGCAGCTCCACGGCGGTGATGAGGTCGCCGTGGTCCAGGACGGTCTCCCGGTGCGGTGTGTCACCGGGCAGCAGATACAGCTCCGCCACCGGAACGGTGCGCGATCCGCCGTCCACCGACCGCACGTGTGCCACCGCGTCGAGCGCCACCAGCGCCACCGCCATGTCGGAGGGGTGGGAGGCCACGCAGTGGTCGGAGGTGCCCAGCACGGCCAGATCGCGGTGCGCGCCCTGGATCGCCGGACACCCGGTCCCCGGCTCGCGCTTGTTGCACGGCTTGGTGACGTCCTGGAAGTACCCGCAGCGGGTGCGCTGCAGCAGATTGCCGCCCACCGTGGCGACCGTGCGCAGCTGCCCGGAGGCCCCCGCCAGCAGCGCCTGGGACAGCAGCGGGAAGCGCTCGCGGATGCCCGGATCGCCCGCCAGCGCGCCGTTGCGCACGGTGGCGCCGATGAGCACGGAGCCGTCCTCGCGGTGCTCGATCCGGTCGTACGGCAGCCGGGAGACGTCGATGAGCAAACCCGGGTCGGTGACGCCGAGCTTCATCAGGTCCACCAGATTGGTGCCACCGCCGAGATAGGTGGCATCGGGGCGCTGGGCGATCAGCGCGGCCGCCTCCGCGGCGTCGCCCGCGCGGGCGTAGGCGAACTCCTTCATCGGGCGCCTCCGGCACCGCTCGTGGCGGCGGGGGCCGTGTCCTGGGCGCCCGCGGCCTCCAGCACGGCCTCGACGATCCCGTTGTACGCGCCGCAGCGGCACAGGTTGCCGCTCATGCGCTCGCGCACCTCCCGCGCGTCCAGCGCCGACACATCGGCCACCCCGGTGGCGGTGTCCTCGGTGACATGGCTGGGCCAGCCGCGCCCGGCCTCGCCCAGCGCCCCGATGGCGGAGCAGATCTGGCCCGGGGTGCAATAGCCGCACTGGAGCCCGTCGTGGTCGAGGAAGGCGCGCTGCACCGGGTGGAGCTCCCCGCCGTCCGACAGCGCCGCCACGCCCTCGATGGAGACGATCTCGCGCTCCTCGGCGGTCACCGCGAACATCAGGCAGCTGTTCACCCGCTCACCGTCCACCAGCACCGTGCAGGCCCCGCACTGACCGTGGTCACAGCCCTTCTTGGTGCCGGTGAGCCCCAGTCGCTCGCGCAGCACATCGAGCAGGGTCGTCCGGTTGTCGATGGTCAGGGAGTGGGACGTGCCGTTGATCCGCAAGGTGATGTCGCTACTCGGTGAGTGATGTGAGAGGCTCATACATTGAATGTATCAACCTCTTACATCCGTGGCGAGGAGATATGAATTCCATGCGGGACGTCGTAGCGCAGATGCACCGATGGTGGGGCGAGGACGAGCCGTTCGCCCGTGCCACGGTGGTGGCGACCTGGCGTTCCTCGCCGCTGCCGCCCGGGACGTCCATGCTGGTCGGCCCCGATGGCGCGGCGATCGGCAGCGTCTCCGGCGGCTGTGTCGAGGGCGCCGTCTATGAACTGGCCCAGGAGGTGACCGACAGCGGCAGGCCCGTGCTGGAGCGCTATGGCGTCAGCGACGACGACGCCTTCGCGGTCGGGCTGACCTGCGGCGGGATCATCGATGTCTATGTGGAGCGGATCGACCCCGCGGGCTTCCCCGAACTGGGCGAGGTGGCCGAGGCGGTGGCCGCCGGGGAGCCGGTGGCCGAGGTGATCTGCGTGGCCGTCGACGGGCCCGACCCGGAGGGGCGGCTGGGCCGCAGGCTGGTCGTACGGCCCGAGGGCACCTCCGGATCCCTCGGCTCCGGACGGCTGGACGCGGCCGTCGGCGAGGACGCGCGCGGACTGCTGGCCGGCGGGCGCACCGAGACCCTGGCTTACGGCTACGACGGCGTCCGCATGGACGAGGAACTCACCCTGTTCGTCTCGGTCCACGCCACCCCGCCGCGGATGCTGGTCTTCGGCGCCGTGGACTTCGCGGCGGCCATGGCCCGGATCGGCGCGTACCTCGGCTACCACGTCACCGTGTGCGACGCCCGGCCCGTCTTCGCCACCCCGCGCCGCTTTCCCGAGGCACACGAGGTGGTGACCGACTGGCCGCACCGCTATCTGCGCACCGAGACGGAGGCGGGCCGGATCGACGAACGCACGGTGGTCTGTGTGCTCACCCACGATCCCAAGTTCGATGTGCCGCTGCTGGACGTCGCCCTGCGCCTGCCGCTGGCCTACGTGGGAGCCATGGGCTCCCGCCGCACCCACGAGGACCGGCTCCGCCGGCTGCGCGCCACCGGTCTCGGCGAGGAGGCGCTGGCCAAGCTCGCCTCGCCGATCGGACTGGACCTCGGCGCCCGTACGCCGGAGGAGACCGCCGTCAGCATCGCGGCCGAGATCATCGCCGACCGCTGGGGCGGCAGCGGCACCCGGCTGACCTCTCTCAGCGGCAGCATCCACGGTCAGGAGCCGATGCGGCCCGCGGCCGGAGGCTGAGACGGGGCCACGGCCCGGGCCGGGGATCGTCACAATGGTTCCCGGCCCGAATGGATGTAGGAGGAATCGAACCAGCCGTGGAGACCGCTCGAAGCAGCGACGACGACATAGAGCCCACCGCCGCCGACGATGACGCGCCCCTCGGCGCCGGGGTCACCGCCCCCGCCCCGCCGCCGAGACCCGGCTGGCGCCGCTGGGTGATGGACACCCGGCCGCTGCGCCACCGCCCCTTCCGCCGGCTGTGGAGCTCCACCACCGTCACCGCCATCGGCAGCCAGCTGACCGCCGTCGCCGTGCCCAAGCAGATCTACGACATCACCGGCTCGTCGGCGTGGGTCGGCTACGCCAGCTTCGCCGGACTCCTCCCGCTGGTGGTCTTCGCGCTGTGGGGCGGGGTGGTCGCCGACCGGATGGACCGGCGCACCCTGATGCTCGTCACCAACGTCGGCATCGCCGTCACCTCGGTGCTGTTCTGGGCCCAGTCCTTCGCCGGTCTGGACTCGGTGGCGCTGCTCATGGTGCTGCTCGCCGCCCAGCAGGGCTTCTTCGGCATGAACTCCCCGGCCCGCAGCGCCTCCGTCGCCCGTCTCGTCCCCGCCGACGAACTGCCCGCCGCGGGCGCCCTGCAGTCCACCGTCGCCCAGACCGGCATGATCCTCGGCCCGCTGCTCGCGGGCGCCCTGATCCCCGTCCTCGGCCTGCCCGCGCTCTACCTCATCGACGCCGTGGCGCTGTGCGTCACCCTGTGGGCCGTCGGGCGGCTACCCGCCCTGCCACCCCTCACCGAGGGCGGTGCGGGTGGCGCGCGGCGGGGCGGGTGGCGCGATGTGGCGGACGGCTTCCGGTACATCGCCGCCCACCGCATCCTGCTGATGTCCTTCCTCGCCGACATCATCGCCATGGTCTTCGGCATGCCCCGCGCGCTCTTCCCCCAGCTCGCCTCGCACACCTACGCACCCTGGGGCGAGGGCTTCGCGCTCGGCCTGCTCTTCGCGGCGATCCCGCTCGGCGCGGTGGCCGGCGGTCTGCTGTCGGGCACCTTCTCCCGTGCCCGCCGCCACGGTCTGATGGTCATCGCCGCCGTGGTGGCCTGGGGCGTGGCCATCACCGGATTCGGGCTCAGCCTCAACCTGTGGTGGGCGGTGGCCTTCCTCGCCCTCGCGGGCGTGGCCGACATGGTCTCGATGGTCTTCCGCGGGACGATCCTCCAGGCGGCCGCCACCGACGACATGCGCGGCCGGATGCAGGGCGTGTTCACCGTGGTGGTGGCGGGCGGCCCGCGCATCGCCGATCTGCTGCACGGCACCGCGGGCTCCCTCCTCGGGGCCCGTGCGGCGGTCGCCGCGGGCGGGCTGCTGGTGGCCGTCAGCACACTCGGGCTCGCCGTCGCGGTGCCCGCCTTCCGCCGCTACACGCCCTGACGAAGTGGCCGCGGCGCGACGGCACGAGGGCCGGGCCGCGGCACAACCGCACGAGGCCGGTGCCACACCCCGCACGACGGGTGCGGTGCACACGGCGCGGCCGCGGCACACAACAGCACGAGGGCCGGGCTGTGGCGCGACCGCACGACGTCGGTGGCACAACTGCACGTACGAGGTCGGTGGCACACCCGCACGAGGGGCGCGCCCCTCGTGCGGGTGCGGTGCACACGGCACGGCCGCGCACACAACGCCACGAGGGCCGTGTCCCCGCCCGGGTTCCGGCGGAGGGACACGGCCCTCGCGACGTCAGGCCGTACGCTCGTCGCGGTCGCCGCCCCACAGCGTGTGGAACGAACCCTCGCGGTCCACCCGCCGGTAGGTGTGCGCGCCGAAGAAGTCCCGCTGCCCCTGGACCAGTGCGGCGGGCAGCCGCTCCGAGCGCAGCGCGTCGTAGTACGCCAGCGCCGCCGAGAAGCCGGGGGCCGGCACGCCCAGCTCGACCGAGGTGGCCACCACCCGCCGCCAGGCGTCCTGCGCCGCGCCCAGCGCCTCGGCGAAGTGGTCGTCGGTCAGCAGCGTGACGGGCTTGCGGTCCTTGGCGTACGCCTCGGTGATCCGGTTCAGGAACCGTGCCCGGATGATGCAGCCACCGCGCCAGATCCGCGCGACCGCCCCGGGGTCGATGTCCCAGCCGTACTCCTGGCTGCCCGCCTCGATCTGGTGGATGCCCTGCGCGTACGCCACGATCTTCGAGGCGTACAGCGCCTGCTCGACATCGTCGGCGAACCGCTCCGCGGCGGCCCCCGTGAGCCCCTTGCCGGACGGCCCCGGCAGCCCCTGCGAGGCGTCCCGCAGATCCGCGTGGCCGGACAGCGAACGGGCGAACACGGCCTCGGCGATCCCGCTCACCGGCACGCCCAGGTCCAGCGCGGTCTGCACGGTCCAGCGGCCGGTGCCCTTCTGCTCGGCCTGGTCCTGCACCACGTCCACGAACGGCTTGCCGGTGGCGGCGTCGGTGTGCCCGAGCACCTCGGCGGTGATCTCGATCAGATACGACTCCAGCCGGCCGCCGTTCCAGGTGCGGAACACCTCCGCGATCTCACCCGGCGACATGCCGAGCGCCCGCCGCAGCAGGTCGTACGACTCGGCGATGAGCTGCATGTCCGCGTACTCGATGCCGTTGTGCACCATCTTCACGAAGTGGCCGGCGCCGTCCGGGCCGATGTGGGTGCAGCACGGTGTGCCGTCCACCTTGGCGGAGATGGACTCCAGCAGCGGGCCGAGGGACTTGTAGGATTCCACCGATCCGCCGGGCATGATGCTGGGCCCGTTGAGCGCGCCCTCCTCGCCGCCGGAGATGCCGGTGCCCACGAAGTGCAGCCCGCGCTCGCGCAGGGACTTCTCCCGGCGCCGGGTGTCCTCGAAGTGGGCGTTGCCCCCGTCGATGATCACGTCGCCCTCTTCGAGGAGGGGTGCGAACTCCTCGATGACGGCGTCGGTGGGCGCCCCCGCCTTGACCATGATGATCAGCCGCCGGGGCCGCTGCAGCGCGGCGACGAACTCCTCGGCGCTCTCGGCCGGCACGAAGTTCCCCTCGTGGCCGTGCTCCTCCATCAGCGCCTTGGTCTTGGCGAACGTGCGGTTGTGGAGAGCGACGGTGTGCCCGTGCCGGGCGAAGTTACGGGCGAGGTTGCTACCCATGACGGCGAGCCCGGTGACGCCGATCTGGGCGGTGGGCTGGGCGGTGGAAGGGCTGGGCATACGGTGTTCCACTCCTGTCACGCGCATCGAATCCTTATGCGAGGCAGCAACGCCGAGGGGAGCGAGGATCTTCCCCATCGATCAGCCGGATATCGCCCGGCCATAGTTGCACGATGTGCCCGACGGCGGATGGGTGTCCGAGGAAAGCGGCCGTGGTGTGTCATTTTTCCCGCCCGGGCGGTGCGCTGGATTGTGGAGTATCCATAAAAGGGCAACGACTACGTGGCCCTGGAGCGTCGCTTGGCATGGCGGGGGATCAGGAGGGAGACATGGGTTCCCGCACCGGGGGTGGAACCGACGGTGAGGTGTCCGTTCAGCAGGTGGCCGCGCTCGCGCATGGCCGACAGTCCGGTACCCGTGGAAACCACCGTGCGGAGCGCGGAGCGGTTGACCGGTGTGGAAGGCTGGTGGGCCATTCCGCGGCCGTTGTCCCTGACCGCCACGCTGATCGCGTGATCGTCGCTGTCGAGTTCCACGACGAGGTGGCTCGCCTGAGCGTGCTTGACCGCGTTGTTCACCGCTTCCTGCACGATGCGGTAGATATGGGCCTGGGCCTCTGGTGACAGTTCGTCCCCGAGCCGGCTCCACTCCGCTCCGACGTGCAGTTCCGCCTTCAGCCCGAAGGTTTCCCCGGTGCGGCGGCACAGGGTCTCGAGGGCGGGTGCGAGTCCGAGCTGGTCGAGGGCGAAGGGCCGCATTTCCACGATCAAGTGGCGCAGCGATGTGATCTGGTTCGCGATCAGGCCGCGCGCCTGGTTGATGGCCTCCTTCATGGCGGCGGACTCGCCACTGCCGGCGGCGGTGGAGAGAACAATCTGGACCGCGACCAGTTCTTGAAGCGTCTCATCGTGCAACTCACGTGCCCAGCGCCGCCGTTCTCGTTCTTCGCCGTCGCTGCGGGCCTGAGCCCGCTCCCGCGCGAGACTACGGCGGCGCGCTACCGCGCTGCGGCCCAGCATGGCGGCGCAGCCGATCAGCAGGAGAGGCACGATGTTCAAGCCGTTGAAAAGCGGCTCTTTGGTCATGCGAACCAGTTGTGACACGGCGAGGATGAGCGCGAGCCCGCACAGGGCCGCCAGCCATGCCCGCCGGACGGCGGTGTTCAGTGCCGCCGCGATGATGAGGACAACGGCCGCGCCGAGGGAGAGCCGCATCACCCAGCGAGGCTGCTGCTGGAGGACCTCGATCGCGAAGGCGATGACGAGCAGCGCCGCACCGGCGGCCTCGGTGATCGGGCCGGCCTTGGCCCGCGGCGAGGTGTTCATCCCAGCAGTCCGCGCTCGCGAGCCGCGGCGATGAGCTCCGCCCGGGTCTCGGTTTTGAGCTTGTCCCGAATCCTGGCGCGGTGAGTCTCCACCGTCCGAACGGAAACGTAGAGACGTCGCGCGATCTCCTGGTTGGTGTGGCCCAGGGCGAGCAGCGAGAGGATCTGCAGCTCGCGCGCTGTCAAAGAGCCATCTCCATCGGCGCCGGGAGCGCCGGTGTCCGCGATGGCCAGTCGGGCGCCCATGGCGGGTTGGAGGTAGGTGGCTCCCTTCGCGACCTGGCGAGCCGCACCGACCAGTTCTTCCGCCGCCGCTTCCTTGAGCAGATATCCGGCCGCCCCGATCCGCAGGGCCGCGCGGGCGAACGCGGGATCCTCCTGCATCGTGAGGACCAGAATCCGGGTGCCGGGGGACGCCGCGAGCAGGTCCGGTATCGAGGGCAGGCTGGATTGGCCGGCCATGGTGAGGTCCAGGACCAGCACGGACGGTTGGTGCCTTGTCACGGTCTCCACGGTCTCCGGGACCGTGGAGCTCTCGGCGACGACCTCCAGGGAATCGTCCTGCGACAACAGCACGCGCATGCCCGCACGGACCACAGGGTGATCGTCGGCGATCACCACGCTGAGGCGCGACACGGCATCCACTCCCTGTTCAGCGCGGTCGGCATTCACGGGAGTAAAGGTACTCGGCGAGACCGGCCGGTCCGGGCCAGGGCAGCGGTGGAGCGATCGGACGAGCTCCGGAGTGGCGGCTGCGGGAAACCCGCAGGATGCCTGCGGACGCACACCGAGGCCCCGAAGGCGCCGGAGCACCACTATGGCTGCTCGGAGCACTCAGTCGGGCGCGAAGCGCCCGCTCTGCCGACACGGACAGAAACGGTTCAGGTTCACAGATGATCGACAGGCGTACCTTCGGCAAGGCCATCGGCGCGGGGGCGGCGGGAACGGCTGCCGCATCACTGACCGGCCTGAGCCACCCCCCGTCGGCAGCGGCCTCGTCGTCAGCCGGGCCGGGCGCCGACAGGGCGGCCACGGCGCCGACGTCGCACACCGGTGGCGGGTCCTTCCCGGCGCTGAAGCAGGTCAAGGCCGGCGAGCTCACCATCGGCTACGCCGAAGCCGGCCCGGCCCATGGACCGGCCGTCATCCTCCTGCACGGATGGCCGTACGACATCCACAGCTACCGGGAGGTCGCGCCCCTGCTGGCGGCCCGGGGCCACCGGGTCATCGTCCCCCATCTGCGCGGCCACGGCACCACGAGCTTCCTTTCGCCCAAGACCTTCCGCAACGCGCAGCAATCGGTGATCGCCCTCGACATCATCGCCCTGCTGAACGCCCTGAAGATCGAGAAGGCCGTGTTCGGAGGCTTCGACTGGGGATCCCGGACCGCCGACATCATCGCCGCGCTCTGGCCGGAGCGGTGCAAGGCCCTGGTCTCCGTGACCGGTTACCTGATCACCAACCGGGAGAAGAACAAGCAGCCGCTGCCGCCGTCGGCCGAGTGGGCATGGTGGTACCAGTACTACTTCGCGACCGAACGGGGTGCGCTGGGCTTCGAGAAGTACCGACACGATTTCGCGAAGCTCGTCTGGCGCAATGTCTCCCCGACGTGGAACTTCGACGACGCCACCTTCAATCGCACGGCGGCGGCATTCGACAACCCCGACTACGTCCCCATCGTGGTGCACAACTACCGCTGGCGGCTGGGCCTGGCCAAGGGCGACCCCCGCTACGACGGGCTCGAGGCGCGTCTGGCGGCCGCGCCCGACATCGCGGTGCCCACGATCACCCTCGACGGTGAGCTGGACCCCTTCACCCCGGCCGGTGACGGCGCGGCGTACCGGGACAAGTTCACCGGCCCCTATGACCACCGAACGCTCAAGGGCATCGGCCACAACGTGCCGCAGGAAGCGCCCGAGGCGTTCGCCGAAGCCGTCCTCGACGTCGACCGATTCTGAGGAGGACGACATGATTCTGAGGAGGATGACATGACACCCGGAAAGCCCAGGCCCTCCGATGCCGCCGAGACCGGGCGGCGTGCCAGGTTCGGCACGTTGCCGGAGCGCGTTCGTGCGGAGGACATGGTCGAGGAAAAGCCCGCTACGGTACCGGATTCGGCGAGAGACGCGTACAACTCCGACGAATGGCTCGTTCGTACGTGTCTGTGAAGGGCGCCGCGCATACGAGGACGCCGTCCGGATGGGGACGGCACCCTCGTGTCCGCGGCCTTTCCAGCCGTTTCCCCATGCCGGGGCCCGGTGTTATCTCGGCATCTCCGTCGCGCTGCCGTTCACCGTTCCGGTGGCACGCGTCGGGCGCTCCAGGATGCCCCGGGCATCGGGCGGGGCCGGATCCGGCGCGCTGGTGGTGTGCTGCGGGCCCGTGGACTCGGCGGAGCCGTTCGCGGCGCCGTTGTGCGGATGCGCCGAGCCGTTGATCTTCTCGATCGCCTGCCGGGCCTGCTCACCGGGGGAGCGGGCCGCCAGCGGGGGTGAGGTGTGGGGCGCGGTGGGCGCGGGCTGGTTCCGCTCCCGCTCCGGTTTGGCGTGGACGCCGATGGTCTGGGCCGTCCCATGACGCAGTCGATGGCTGACCGCCTCGTCGAGGCTCACCGGCCGCTGCGTCTGGGCCGCCAGCCGGCCGGCCTCCTGGCCCAGGGCGGCGACCACGTCCCAGGGCAGATGGAGCACCAGGCGGACTTCGGCGTCGCCATCCGGCAGCGCCTGGATGGGAGGGATGAACCGGTCATTCATGGAACGGGGCCTCCGGTCTCGGTATCGGCCTGTGCGGGCGACGCGCGTCCCGATGGGCAGGACGCACACAGAGCCATACGGAGAACCGGCCCCGCGCGTTCACCTGACCGCCGGAGGGCTGTCAGTTCTTGCTGAGCAGGATCGTCACCGTCGCCAGGATCGCCGCCAGCACCAGCAGGGTGATGCCGTAGATCAGCCGCTGCGACCGCAGGACCGGGAGGAACGCGTCGAGGGAGATCCGGCCGGCGCCGGACAGCGCGAGCCCGGCCGCGCCGACGCCCACCAGCAGCGGAAACTCGAAGCCGCCGAAATAGCCGAGCGCCGTGGAGGCGGCCACCGCGTTGGCCATCGTGCCCGCGACGGCCGCACCGGCGAGCGGGGTGAGCAGCCCCACGGCGAGTCCGAGGCCACCGAAGGTCTCGGCGATCCCGGCGATCACGGCCATGGCCTTGGGCGCCGGATAGCCGAACTGCGCGAACGCCACCGCCGTCTTGTCGATGCCCAGGCCGCCCCACCAGCCGAAGAGGTGCTGTGCGCCGCGCGCCGCGACGACCAGCCCGACGCCGAGCCGGATGACCAGCAGACCGACGTCATGGGCGAGGAGTACGTGCGCCGCGGACCTGGGCGAGTGCGGGGCGGGCGCGGAGGTGTTCTCCGGGGTGTTCTCCGGGCCGTTCTCGTAGGGGGGATAAGACATGGCGCCCTCGTCTGGTCGGGCTCGGTGCGGATCGCCGAGCCGATATCCGATATGCACCTTAAGTACTCTTTATTCCACCGGGGTGCCGGGTTCAATCCGGACGCCCGTCGGCGCCGGACCGGCCTCCGTGGGAGCCGCCGGGCCGTATCCGTGTCAGCAGCGTGATGACCAGGAGCGCGGCCCCGGCCAGACAGCAGCCCCCGGCCGCCATCAGGGCCGCGTCGGCCGCAGTGCTGCTTTCTGCCTCGGCGGCGGGTCCGGACAGGGCCACCCCCAGCCCCGCCGCGGTGGTGATGACCGTCTTGGTCACCCCCGACGCCTCCCCGGCGCGCTCGGGCCGCACCACCGCCTGAGTGGCGATGAGCGTCAGGGCGCCCGCGACCCCGAGCGCGGCCCCGCACCCCGTGATCGC
>NZ_JAAAYH010000221.1:0-14943 GCF_018035285.1 Streptomyces sp. MK37H
CACGACACTCCGTACGGCCGCGCCGAGGTGTCCTGGTCCCGCACCGAGGGCGAGCTGCGCGTCGCCGTCACGATCCCGCCCGGCACCACCGCCCTGATCGACCTACCGGACGCGACCGAGCCCGTCGAGATCGGCTCCGGCACCCACCTGTTCCGAACGGAGCTGTCGTGACCACCCGATACCAGCACGCCACCCTCATCGACGGCACCGGGGCAGCCCCCGTCCCCGACGCGGTCCTCGTCGTGGACGACGACGGACTGATCGCGTACGCGGGCCCGGCGGCCACCGCACCGCCGACGCCCGCCGCCACAACGGCCGACCTGGGCGGGAAGACCCTGCTGCCCGGCTTCTTCGACTGCCACGCGCACCTGTGCATGACCCCGGAGCGCGGGCGGATCGCGGGGCTGGCGGCCGACCGGACGGTTGAGACCTTCGAGATCGCGGGGCGGCCGCGCGCCACGCTGGACGCGGGCGTGACGACGCAGCGCGACCTCGGCGGCGTCCCCGCGGGGCACCGCACCGCGCTCGTCGTCGACGACCGGCTGGGCTCCCTGGAGACCGGCAAGACGGCCGACTTCGTGGTCGTCGTCCGGGATCCGCTCCGCGACATCGCCGTGCTCGGCAGTCCGGAAAACATCGTCCTGGTCGCGCAGGCCGGAGTCGTACGGAAAGACCTGCTAGGGGAAATCCCCTAGTCGACGCGGTCAAATCCCAATGGTGCGCGATAAATCGCGACCCATAGTGTGAAGGGGCGGCGGATAAGAAAACCGCCTCGGAATGCGAGGAGAATCTCCCATGACGCGGACGCCGACTCCCCCGGAAGCACTTGATCAAGTGCTGGCGGTCGTCACCGAGCGACGCGCTGAATTCGAGGAAGCACGGCATGTGCCGCGGGATGTGATCGCCGAATTCAAGCGCGCGGGAATCTACCGGGCCGGGGTTCCGAAGCGTTTCGGCGGGGACGCCCTGCCGCCCGCCGAATTCCTGGTGCTCGTCGAGCGCATATCGGAGGCCGACGGCTCCGCGGGCTGGGTCGCCAGTTTCGGCTCGTCCGGCGTTTATCTGGCTGCGCTCCCCGAGGAAACCCAGGCCCTGCTGTACGCCGACGGCCCCGATGTGGCCTTTGCGGGCGGCCTTTTCCCGGTCCAGCCGGCCGAGCGCGTCGAGGGCGGATACCGGGTCTCGGGGCGCTGGAAATTCGCCAGCGGCTGCATGGGAGCGGACCTCCTCGGGGTGGGCATCAAGGCCGGGGATGAACGGGCCGGACGGCCGCTCACGGCCGTGCTGCGCCCCGAACAGGTGGAGATCGCTGACAACTGGAACGTCATCGGGATGCGCGGCACCGGAAGCCACGATCTGGTGGTGAACGGGGCTGTCGTCCCCGACGAGTGGACGTTCGTCCGCGGCGGCGAGCCCACCGTCGACGAGCCGCTCTTCCGCTACCCGACCGTCCCGTACGCAGCACAGGTGCTGGCCGTCGTCGGGCTCGGGGTGGCCCGGGCCGCGCTCGACCATGTCATCACCCAGGGCGGCCGGGCCGGCCACACCGGCGCTCCCCGGCCCGCCGAGCGAGCCACCTACCGCATCGCCGTCGGGCACGCCGAGGCGCTGTTGCGCTCCGCCCGCGCCTTCTTCTACGAGACCACCGAAGAGGTCTGGGCGACGGTGGAGGCGGGAGATCCGGCGACCGCCGAGCAGGCCAGCCTGCTGCGGCTCGCCTCGGCCCACCTCGCCAAGACCTCCTTCGACGTCGTACGCGCCGCGTATCAGCTGGGCGGCATCGCCGCCATCGCCGACGGCAGCCCGCTGCAGCGCGCTCTGCGCGACGCCTCGGTCGTGCCGCAGCACGCCTTCCTCCAGGAGGGCATGTACGACGGCGCGGGCGCGGTCCTCATGGGCGCCCAGCCCTTCCCCGGCTACCTCTGACAGACAGGAACCCCTCCATGCCCGACCCCACGAACGCCCCGCTGCGGGTGCTGTTCTGCATCGGCGTCAACCAGAACTTCTTCGACCTGCCCACCGGCCAGGGCAAGACCGTCTGGGACGGCTTCACGACCATGCTGACCCGGCTGTACGAGCTGCCCGGGGTGACCGTCCTCGGCACCGTCGACGACGACCGGCACATGGTCGGCCCCTCCGACTCCTGGCCCTGGACCTGCTATGTCCTCGCCGATGTCGTCGACCAGCCGACCGTCGCCGCGGCGTGCGACCTCTTCCGCACGGTCCAGGTCGGCGAGCACGGGCTGTGGCGCTATATGAAGATCGAGGCGCGCATCGGCCGTCCGCTGCCCGAGCCGGAGGCCGCACGATGACCGTATCCCGGCAGACCTCCGACACCGCGCTGGTCGACTCCGACCGCGTCGCGGGCACCCTCTACACCGACCCGGCCCTCTTCGAGAGGGAGATGGAGCGCATCTTCCACCACACCTGGGTGTGGGTGGCCCACGAGAGCGAGATCGCCAAGGCGGGCGACTTCAAGATGGCTTATGTCGGCCGCCGCCCGGTCATCGTCACCCGAGACCGCCGGGGCGGCATCAATGTCCTGCTCAACCGCTGCCGCCACCGCGGCGCCAGCGTCTGCGAGACGCCCAGAGGCAACGGCAACGGCTTCACCTGTCCGTACCACGCCTGGTCGTACGCCCTGGACGGCACCCTGCGCGGCATCCCCTACCCCGAGGGCTACGAGGATGTCGTGGAGAAGAAGGACCTGCCGCTCGAGCGGCTCAAGGTCGGCAGTTACGCGGGCATGGTCTTCGCGAGCTTCGACCATGACATCGAGCCCCTGGAGGACTTCCTCGGCGGGGCGCGGCTGTGGATCGACCGCTTCATGAAGCAGGGCGCGGGCTACCCGATCAAGGTGCAGGGCGAGCACAAGTTCCGCTTCCAGGGCAACTGGAAGATCCAGCTGGAGAACACCACCGACTGGTACCACTTCCCGATCGTCCACCGGTCCTGGATGTCCTCGGTGGACGCCGAGACCGCGAGCATGCTCTCGATCATGACGGACGAGACCGCGGTCACCCACGCGCTCGGCAACGGCCACAGCGTGTCCATCTCCGTCGCCGAACACGCCGACCTCGACCTCGACGACGGCACGGAGAAGCTCCAGGACCGCTTCAGCCACATCATCGAGGAACTGTCCAAGGACATGCCCCCCGAGCGGGTGCGGCGCATCGTCCGCTCCCTCCACGGCGCCGGATTCAACCTCAACCTGTTCCCGAACGTCGCGATGTCGATGGCGTTCTTCCGCGTCCTGCGGCCCATCTCGGTCGCCGAGACCGAGATCCGGCACGTGGCGCTCGGCCTGGACGGCGGCCCGGAGATCGTCAACCGGGAAAGGCTCCGTATCCACGAGCACTTTCAGGGTCCCTTCGGTTTCGGCAGCCCCGACGACGCCGAGGCGTGGAACCGCGTTCAGCGCGGCGTGGCGGGCGCCGCCGACATGCCGATCCTCGTCAACCGCGGTCTCACCCGCGAGACCCCCAACGACCTCGGACAACCCACGTCCCACGCGACCGACGAGACCGGAATGCGCGAGGCGTACGCCATGTGGAAGAGGATGATGACCGATGGCAAGTGACGCTCCAAGCGCTGCCGTCGCCGCGGCGGAGCTTCCGCTCGATGACCCCCGGGCCCTTGCCGCCGTCTCCCTGATCTGGCGCGAGGCGCATCTGCTGGACGCCCGGGCCTACCGGGAATGGGACGGACTGTGGGCCGAGGGCGGCGAGTACGTCGTCCCCATCGACCGCGGCGCGGTCGATTTCGCCTCGCGCCTCAACCTCGTCTACGACGACGACCGGATGCGCCGGATGCGCATCGAGCGCCTCACCGGCGGATTGTCCATCTCCGCGGCCGCCGCCGCCCGCACGGTCCGCACGCTCTCCCGGTTCGTGGTGACCGGCAGCGAGGCGGACGCCGTCGAGCTGTGCTCGGCACAGGTCCTGGTCGGCTACAAGCGTGAGGAGACGTTCGTTCTGGCGGCCGACGTCACCCACCGGATCGTGTTCGGGGGGTCGGGCCCCCGGATCCACCGGAAGGTCGTGCGGCTGGTCAACTCCGAGGACACCGTCACGGCGTCGGGGTTCCTGCTGTGAGCCCACGCGAGGACGGGAGCCGGCGGGTCGCGCTCGTCACCGGGGCTGCCCGCGGCCTGGGCGCCTGCATCGCCGGGCGGCTGTACGACCGGGGTCACCACGTCGCGCTCACCGACCTGGACGCCAAGGCCGCCGCCGAGGTGGCCGCGGAACTCGACCCGGAGGGGCGCACGGCCGTCGGGCTCGGGCTGGACGTGCGCGACAAGGACGCCTTCGTGACGGTCCGCGACCAACTCGCCGAACGTTGGGGCGCGGTCCACGTACTGGTCAACAACGCCGGGCAGAGCAAGGCCGAGGAGCTGATGGAGATCAGCCCCGATAGCTTCGGCCAAGTGGTGTCGACCAACCTCAACGGTGTGTTCTTCGGCTGTCAGGTCTTCGGCGCCTACTTCGCCGAGCGCGGCTACGGGCGCATCGTCAACATCGCCTCCCTCGCCGGTCAGAACGGCGGGACGGCCACCGGTGCGCACTACGCGGCGGCCAAGGGCGCGGTGGCCACCCTGACCAAGGTATTCGCCCGCGAACTCGGCCCGCACGGGGTGACGGTGAACGCCATCTCCCCGGGCCCCTTGGACCTGCCGGTGGTCCGGGAGATGGTCCCGCCCGACCAGCTCGCCGCCATCGAACGGTCCAGCCCCGCGCGGCGGTTGGGGCGTCCGGGGTTCATCGCCGACATGGCCGTGCTGCTCAGCGCCGAGCACGCCGACGCGGTCACCGGGGCGTGCTGGGACGCCAACAGTGGCCTGTTCATGCGCTGACCGCGACGTCAGCACCACACCAGACGCGAAGGCGGAGGGATGTTCACTGTCACCGTCACCGAGACCCACGCCGAAACCGACTCCATCAAGGTTCTCCGGCTGGCCCGCGCCGACGGGGCCGCACTGGCCCCGTACGAGGCCGGCGCGCACATCGATGTGACCGGGCCCACGGGGATCACCCGTCCGTACTCGCTGTGCGGTCCACCCGGCGACACTGGTGCGTACACCATCGCGGTCAAACGCGAGGAGAACTCGCGAGGGGGCTCCCAGGCGCTGCACGACAAGGCCGAGCTGGGCACGGAGCTGACCATCGGCGAGCCCCGCCGGATGTTCGGCCTCGCTCCCGGGGCGGGGGAACACCACCTGGTGGCGGCCGGGATCGGGATCACGCCCCTGCTGGCGATGGCGTACGAACTACACGCCCACGGCGCCGAGTTCCGTCTGCACTACGTGGCCCGCGGGCGGGCGGAGGCGGCCTTCGCCGGGCTGCTGGAGGAGTCCGCCTTCGCCGATCACGTCGTCTGCCACTTCGGCATCGGACGCCGGGCTGCCGCCGACGCGCTCGCGAAAGCGCTGGCCGGGCTATCGCGGGACGCACATGTGTATACCTGCGGACCTCAGGACTTCATGAAGCTGGTCGGTGAGCTCGCGGCCCGCCGCCTGCCCGAGGACCACATCCACTCCGAGCCGTTCCACGCGGACCCGGCGGCGGACACCGCGGCCGACGGCGGCTTCGAGCTCGAACTGGACACCGGCGAGGTCTTCACCGTGCCACCCGGGAGGAGCATCGCCGAGGTGCTGGAGGACAACGGCGTCCCGCTGGAGACCTCCTGCCGCGAGGGTATCTGCGGAACCTGTGTCCTGCGGGTCCTCGAAGGCGAACCCGACCACCGCGACCACTGCCTGTCGGCCAAGGAGAAGGCGGCCGGTGACCAGATCGCCGCCTGTGTTTCACGGGCGACCACACCACGGCTGGTGGTCGAGCTGTGGTGAGCGAGTTCGAACCGAACCAGCAGAGGAGCGGTAGCGCCGTGAACGCCAGCCAGGCCGATTTTCGGGAGGCGATGGCCCACCTCCCGGCGGCGGTCAACATCCTGACCACGGACGGTCCGGGTGGCCGCTGCGGTATCACCGTGAGTGCCGTGTGCTCCGTCACCGACGACCCGCCGACCGTCCTGGTCTGCGTCAACCGCGGCAGCGCCATGCACGGCGTCTTCCAGACGAACGGACGGGTGTGCGTCAACGTCCTGGGCGGGGAACAGAAGGAACTGGCCCTGCACTTCGCCGGGGTCACCAAGGTGGCCATGGCCGAACGCTTCACCTGGAACGTCTGGGACCGCGCCCAGGACGTGCCGGTCCTCAAGGACGCCCTGGTGGCCGCCGTCGGGACCGTCAGGCACACCGTCCCCATGGGCTCCCACAGCGTGCTCTTCGTCGAGATCGAGCAGATCCGCACCCGTACGGGCGGACAGAGCCTCGTCTACTTCAACCGGGCGTTCCACCGCCTCGACGCCACGACGCTGGTACCGGAAGGCGCCCCGTCATGACACCCGGGCCCACCGCGGCCGTCGACGACGCACTGCGCCGCCTGGACGAGACCGAGCCCGAGATCCGGGCATGGGTACGGGTCGACGCGGGTGCCGCCCGCGTGGCGGCCGAGCAGGCCCCGGAGGGCCCCCTGCGGGGCGTACCGTTCGGGGTGAAGGACATCATCGACGTCGCCGGGCTGCCCACCGAATGCGGCTCCCCGGTACGCCGGGGCCGGACCGCCACGCAGGATGCCTGGCTGGTGGACCGGCTGCGCCGCGCCGGTGCGATCCCGCTGGGCAAGACGGTCACCACCGAGTTCGCGTACTTCCAGCCCGGGCCCACCCGCAACCCGCGCAACCTCGACCACACACCCGGCGGCTCCTCCAGCGGTTCGGCCGCCGCCGTCGCGGCGGGCGTGGTGCCACTCGCCCTGGGCTCGCAGACCGCCGGTTCGCTGACCAGGCCCGCGTCCTACTGCGGTGTCGCGGGGTACGTCGCCCCGGTCGGCGCCTGGTCCACCGGCGGCATCACCGGACTCAGCCCCAGCCTGGACGCGCCCGGGCTGCTCACCGCCGATGTCACCGGTCTGACCAGGGCCGTCGAGGCGGTCGACGGCACGGTGGCCGAGGAGCCGGAAGCCCCGCGGATCCTGGTGTGGCCCGCCACCGAACTGACCGACGTCGACCCGGCGATGCTGGCGGCTCTCGACCGCACCCGGACGGCACTGGAGGCCAAGGGCGCCGTGACGGACGACCTCGGCACCCGAGCCCGCACCCCCGCCCTGGCGGACGGGCACGCCACGGTCATGGCCTACGAGGCGGCGCGTTCGCTCGCCGCCGAGCACGCCGAGCATTCCCAGGCCCTCAGCGCCCACCTGCGCGAGCTGCTGGACCGCGGCAGGAGCACACCCGAGGCCGCCTACCGTAGAGCCCTGGAGGCCGCTCGCACGGCCCGTGCCCGGCTGCTTGACCTGCTGTCCGACGCCGACGCGATCCTCGGCCCCGCCGCACCCGGGCCCGCCCCGCACGGGCTGGGCGCCACCGGCACGCCCGTCCTCAGCCGCCCCTGGCAGCTCCTCGGCCTGCCCGTCGTCACCGTCCCAGGCCACCGTGACCCGGCCGGTATGCCGCTCGGCCTCCAACTCGTCGGCCATCCGGACCGCGTGGGCCGTCTGCTCGGGGCCGCCCGCAAGGCCGAGGAGGCCATCCAGTGAAGATCACCCGGATCGAGACCATCCCGTACGCGATCCCCTACCTCAAACCGCTGCGCTTCGCCAGCGGCGAGGTGCACACCGCCGAACACGTCCTGGTCCGCGTCCACACCGACGAGGGGCTGGTCGGAACGGCCGACGCGCCACCCCGGCCCTTCACCTACGGGGAGACCCAGACCTCCGTGATCGGTGTGATCGAGCGGATCTTCGCCCCGCAGCTCACCGGCATGGACGTCCTCGCCCGCGAACGCGTCCACGCCCGACTCCACCGCACGGTGGGCAACCCGGCCGCCAAGGCCGCGATCGACGTGGCCCTGTGGGACATCGCCGGACAGGCGCTGGGCCAGCCGGTCACCCGGCTGCTCGGCGGCTACACCGACCGGATGCGGGTAGCGCACATGCTCGGCTTCGACACTCCGGAGCGCATGGCCGACGAGGCCGAAAGGATGCGCGACACCTACGGCATCACCACCTTCAAGGTGAAGGTCGGCCGCCGTCCCGTACGGCTGGACCTCGACGTGTGCCGTGCGCTGCGCGCGGCGCTGGGCGACGATGCCGAGCTGTACGTGGACGGCAACCGCGGCTGGACCGCCCAGGAGGCGGCCGCGGCCCTGCGCGAACTCGGCACGATCGGCATCACCCTCGCGGAGGAACTGTGCCCCGCCGACGACGTCCTGGGTCGCCAGTGGCTCGTCCGCGGCAGCCCCGTACCGTTCGTCGCCGACGAATCCGCCACCACACCCGCCGAGGTGACCCGGTCCCTCCTCGACGGGGCCGCCACCGCGATCAGCATCAAGGTCGCCCGCACCGGCTTCAGCCATTCCCAGCGCGTGCTGTTCCAGTGCGATGGCATGGGCGCCCCGGTCGTCATGGGCAACCAGATCGACGGCCAGTTGGGCACGGTGTGCACCGTCGCCTTCGGCGCCGCTCACGCCTCGTCCTGTGCCCGCCCCGGGGAACTCTCCAACTTCCTGGACATGAGTGACGACCTGCTCACCGAGCCGCTCGACATCACCGACGGCACTCTCGCCATACGGAACCTCCCGGGCCTGGGGGTGTCGATCGACCCGGACAGGCTCGACCGCTACCGCCAGGACCAATGAAAACGTGGATGCCATCCCATCCCGACCGACAAAGGAGTAGCCCGGCATGACCGATGCCACTGTCAACGCCACCGCCGCCACCGCCGCCGCGTCCGGCGCCTCGGCCACCGAACGCTTCCTGACCGACAAGACCGGCACCGCCGCCGACACCGACATCGCGCGCGTCAACGTCCTCGCCACGGAGCTGATCGGCGCCGTTCACGACGTCATCCGTCGGCACCAGGTGACCTACGAGGAGTACAACGCCCTCAAGGCCTGGCTGATCTCGGTCGGCCAGGACGGCGAGTGGCCCCTCTTCCTGGACGTCTGGGTCGAGCACGTCGTGGAGGAGGTCGCCTCCGCCGCCCGCAAGGGAAGCAAGGGCACGATCGAGGGCCCGTACTACGTCCCCGGTGCACCCGAACTCCCCAATACCGGCACCCTGCCGATGCGCCCTGATGAGGCGGGCACTCCGCTCCTCTTCCAGGGGCAGGTCACCAGCACGTCCGGCGAACCACTGGCCGGTGCGCGGCTGGAGATGTGGCAGGCCGATGACGACGGGCTGTACTCGCAGTTCGCCCCCGGCATCCCGGAGTGGAACCTGCGCGGCAGCGTGATCGCGGACGACGAGGGTCGGTTCGCGGTGACCACGATCCAGCCCGCTCCGTACCAGATCCCCACCGACGGGTCCTGCGGACGGCTCATCGCCGCCGTCGGCTGGCACGCCTGGCGCCCCGCCCATCTGCACCTGAGGGTCACCGCGCCCGGTCATGCCGCGCTCACCACCCAGCTGTACTTCAAGGGCGGCGAGTACGTCCAGGACGACGTGGCCCGCGCGGTCAAGCCCGAATTGGTGCTCGACCCGAAGCCCGTCGCGGACGGCGGACACCAGGCCACCTACGACTTCGTCCTCGACCCCGCTTCCTGACCGCCTGGAGACCGCCATGCTGTTCGCCGTCCGCATGACCGTGAACCTCCCGCCCGACATGGACCCCGAGGTCCGTGCCTCGACACTCGCCGCCGAGAAGGAGTACGCGCAGAAGCTCCAGCACGGTGGCGAGTGGCCGCACCTGTGGCGGTGTGTGGGGGAGTACGCGAACCTCAGTGTCTTCGACGTCGCCGACAACGACCGGCTCAACGAACTCCTGTGGGGGCTGCCGCTCTTCCCGTACATGGACATCACCGTCACGCCACTCGCCCAGCATCCGTCCGCGATCCGCTGACCGTCAGCAGCGCGGCGGCACCGCGCTCCACCCCCCTCGCACAGCACAGCCCCCACTCCAGGGACCTGTGCTGGGACTGGACCAGCCACCAGCGGCTGAAACGGCCTGTAGGACGAGGACGGCCGATGCGAGGCCCAGCGCGGTTCCCCCACGCTTGGCCGGGCTGCCATACTCCCTTCTTCTGCCGGGAGTTCCTGCGCGAGCACGCACTCGTTGTGCACTGGGTCCGCTTGCGGGTCTGGATCTCGTGGAGTTCGCGGGTGGGCCTGGTAGCTGTTGTCGGGTGCCACTGGGGCCAGCAGGGTGATGCCGGGGACCCGGTGGGCGCGTTCGATCCGGGCCGGGGTGATGTAGGCGGCATCGCCGACATGTTCGGACGGGGCCAGGCGGGCGTCGGCGAGGTCGTCATGGATCTCCCCGGTGAGTTCGCCGTCCTGGACTGGGGCGATCGTAGTGGCCACGTGGATGACCACCTCGTGCCGGCCGCTGTCAAGGGTCTCGGCGTCCACGCCGGAGGCCGCTTCGAACACGGCCGCCTCGTCGAACGCCATAGGACTCCCGCAGCGTGAGCTGCCTCAACCGATCGACGGGAATTGACAATTGCTCCCCGATGTGGCGGGGCGCTGGGTCGATGTGTCTGCGACGAGTGAATCGTGACCCAATTTGGCCGGGTGAAAATGGACCCCTACCGACCACGCAGGCGATAGATAAAGCCGTTGGCCGTCGAACGCGCGACCGAGATAATCCGCATGTCAGAGGCGGAGGCGGGAGGGTGGATGACGGTATTCGTGTGTGCGGGATGCGATGCTGTCCTCAGTAGCCGGCTCGCGCGGGTCGCGCTGCCCGTACACGCGCATCAGAAGTGGGGCAACGGACTGCTCCCCGTTCTCATGGAGCCGGGGACGTATGCCGTGGACTCGGAGCCCTCCGGGCCGCCGTGGCGCCCGTGGAGTGAGATCGGCGAGGACGACGCAGCAGCTCGCGGCGTGTTCGCGTCAGAGCCCGCGCTCTCCTTCGGCCCCCCGGGAGCGATCGTCATCGCGCCAGGTGATGGGCGCGGCACCGTGCTGATCCCCGATCGGTGCGGCGGCTACTGCTGCGGGCTGGACGGGCGCGACGGACCGAACCTCGCCTGCGCGCAATGCGGTCAGCCGGTGGCCGCCCGTATAGACGACTGTTCGCTGTGGCAGTCGGTGTGGTTCGCCCCGAACGCCGTACGTGCCCTGCCGGACAACCAGCCCACCGGCTGGACCACCGGTTGGGAATGGCAGAAATGGCAGGCCGTACCGCCGGTCGCCCCGGATGGCAGCTGGGACCCACGATGGGCTGCGGCCGTGGGGGCTGGACTGGCACACCTGCTTGCAGCCTCGGAAGGCACACCTGTGGCTCTTCCCAACGGCCCGATCACGGATACGTTCGGGCACGCACTCGATGCGCTGCTCCCCGCTGGGATGCCGGCGAAGTCCGTGGCGCTGGCGGGGCCGGGCCTTCCGGCCCGGGAATCGACGCGCCGCATTTTGCTGGTGCCGCAGCACCCACAGACGGGGGAGCGGTGGCTCGCCTCCACTACCGCCAAGACAGCGCCCATGCCCGCTGGTGCGTGGAAGCAACTGGCCTCTCCTGGGGAACCGCGCCTGCTCCCGGTGACAGGTGGACTGCCCGATGGTGTCCAACGCGACGATCCGCTGCCACGGCATCCCTGGGAGCCGCTTCGGCCCGACTGGGGCGTATTCCTCCACACGCTGGCACGGATCCCCACTGTCCGGGAATCGTGGCTGCGCAGGATCTACGACCGGGTGAAAGACCACCCGTACGCTCGCCCGTTCTAGCAGGAGCCGAGGATTCGGCTCCTGGCGCAGAGCAGAGATCACGGCGTGATAATCGACACCGAGAGGTCGAACGCGTTCACGCAGACAGCTTGAGCCCGTCCAGGGAGCCTCGTCGAACGTGCCCCGCACCGTCTCTCAGTGGCCATTGGGCGGCTCGAAACAGCCGGTCTCCATGAATGGCCCGTTGGTCTTGACCTCGTAGTTGGTCTTCTGCACGAACGCCGTGACGCAGGCGTCGTCATGGACGCGAAGGCCGATCCGGGCGCCTTCGGGCGTGACGTTGTGGTCGACCTCGTAGCGGGGATCCATCGCCCGTACGGTGAGCGTCCCGCCGAGGCGCTCTCCCTTCGGCCCGGTCCGCTCCTCTTCGTACCCCAGTTCAAGTAGCGCCGCGCGCACGCTCTTGGGATCCCACTTCTTCTGCCCCCAGAGGCGCTTGAGCACGGGCTTGACGCGGTCGGCTTCCTTCTGCGCGTCCTTGGCACTGGCGGGGGACATCTCGCCGGAGCGACGGTAGGCGTTGTTGTCGCCGTGGTGTGGGGCACCGTCGACGATCTCGGGCTCTACATAAGGAGAAGCACCGGGGGAACTGAGGCTGGAACTTGGGGATGCGGTTGAGGAGCCGGCCGCCGCGTCCGTGCCGTGCTGCTCACCGCAGGCGGTCAGGGACACGGCAGCACCCAGGAAGAGAGCGGTCGCGGCGAAGTGTCTGCGCGCTCCCAGCATCGAGGTCAGCATGCGCATGACTCTGCCATGACGCGGACGGATGCGGGTGCTGTAGGGCTGGAGGCCACCGCCGCGCCCTGGAGGAACGCCGCTGTCTGCGGCTGCCGGATGGCACCGAGAACATCCATGAGATGCCGGTTTTGAACCGGGGTGGACTGGACTGGGTTCACGCCCGTACCGGCGTCGAGGACGCATGCGGCGCCTTACGGACCTGTAGGCCATCACGGCGGCCGGTGCGGCGAAGGGAGGTTGCTTCGCCGCACCGGCCGCGTGTCTTTCAGGGGTGCCTTACGGCTTGGGGACGGTGCACGTCACGGTCGCCTTGCTGGCGTCGCAGTGCGCGGACTCGGGGAAGGCCACCCAGTACTCGTCCTTGTCCAGGAGGTGGAACTTGCCTGGTGCGGAGAAGTTCTCGGGGAACCCGGCCATCGACCCGGAGTTGATCCGGCCTGACATCGCGGAGCGGCCGCAGACCTCTTTCTGATGTGGTGATGGGTGACGTGGACGCGGAATCCGGCCTCCCGCATCCGGTGGCCGATGGCGTCGGTGATGGTGGGTGCGCTTTTCCGGACTAACCGATTCCTCGTGCGATTTTGGCGCGCATGGGTGATCATCTGCATACCCGAAGTCCGAACACGGAGGCATATATTCATGAGACCGACGCGTGCCGTTCTGCTCGTCGTGGCCACCGCCCTGACCCCGGTCCTCCTCTTCACCGCCCCGGCGTTTGCCAACGGTTCGGCGGCCCCGGTCGCCACCTCCGTGGCGACCGTGTCCGACACACCGGTGGACGGCACACCGGTGGACGAGATGTCGGAGGACGAACTGCGTGCGGCGATCGCCGCCATCCTGGCGGACGAGAGCAGCGGCCGGGGGGTCGCCCGAGAGGCCAATGAGGCCCTCAACGGCACCGTGGATGACATGCGCACCTTCTTGAAGACCGGCTACCGACTGGCTCAGGCCGAGGACGACCGGGTCGCCATCGCCCGTATCCTCCACGGAGCAACGCAGAACAATGACAAGCGAGTCATCGAGGAAGCCAACAAGCTCCTCGACAACGACTCGCCGGAGGAGATGCGCGCCTGGCTGGAGACCGGCTACCGACTGGCCCAAGCCGAGGACGACGCCGTCTACATAGCTCGCATGCTCGCGGCTCCGAACATCAGTGATGCCCTGCGCGCCGCAGCCAACGCTGCCCTCGACGATGGCTCCCCCGAAACCCTGCGCTACTTCCGTGAGGTGGGGCAGTACGAGGTGGCCGGTTAGGTACATAGGCAAAGCGGGGAATACGCCCTGCCCGACGTATCCGGCGGCAATCCGGTCAACGACTCGGTGGCGGCCGTACCAGGAGTTCACCAGGGGCTGGACCGGACGGCGCTTGCTCCGGTGCCGGTGGGGTGATGGGCATCTGTGCTCCTTGGTGAAAGGGGGGCGCCGCGCCCGCACGGTGGCGGGCGCGGCGCTCCGGGTTGTGTGGCTGGTGGTGGGCGAGTGTGTGTTCAGACGGTCGTGTTGGTGCGGGCTATGGTGTCGGCGAGGTGCAGCGGCGCCGCGGTGTTGCCGTGGATGGCGTTCGCGATCTCTTGTACGTGGGCGTTGTTGAGGCGGTCGGCGTTGAGGCCGTCGATCGCGCGGATCGCCTCGAGGCGGTAGTCGCGTCGGGGGCACGGAAGGCAGAGGTCTCCCGGCGGGCGGCGGCGACGTCGGCGAGCGAGTGCGGCAGACAGACGGCCCCGCCCGCACTTCTCTCTGGGACGCCACAACACCTTCGGTAATGGCTGATCCGTACGGGTGGCGCGAGCGCGTTCCCTGTCGCCAATCCGGGCGCAGCCCGTAAACTCTGGGTTGAGATCCCCAACTTCCTTGCTAGTAAGGGGGATTCGTGCCCGACAGAACCTCCGCCGGAGCCGCGCAGGGTGCCGCCGACGACCCACGGCTGCTCGCGCTGCGTGTCGAAGTCGAGAAGCTCATCACCGAGGCCCAGATCGGTGCGCGGCGGGCGCAGCGCCGCGCCAAGCTGTGGCACGCGACCTATCTCAGCCTGGGTTTTCCCGCGGCGGTCCTCGCTGGCATCTCGGGCGCGGCGGGTCTGGCCTCCGCCGGGGCGCGGGTGCCTGCGGCCATCCTGGCCCTCCTGGCCGCCGGGTTCTCGGCCGGGTCGACCTTCCTGCGGGCGGACGCCCGCCACATGACGAACCTCCGCAGACGCTACGCGTGGCAGAATCTCGAGACGCGCGCCCGGCTCATCCTGGCATACGACGCCTATGAGGGCGCCGAGCATCTGCACACCGCCCTCCTGGGCCTGCATGAACTGCGCGTCGCCGTCCCATCCAGCGCCCTGGTCCTGGCCGAGCAGCAGGCGCCGACGATCCCGGCGCCAGCGCTTCCGCTGTCTGCCGTCCAGCCGCCGGCGGTCACGGCACCGGCGGTTCAGCGGCAAGTCATCCCGGCCCCAACGGCGCAGCCGCCCGCGATCCCCCCGCCCTCGCCC
>NZ_JAAAYH010000222.1:0-14936 GCF_018035285.1 Streptomyces sp. MK37H
CTGGGGCAGAGCCCCGATCCCGGCCTGGGGCAGAGCCCCGATCCCGGCCTAGGGCAGAGCCCCGATCCCGGCCTAGGGCAGGGCCCTGGTCCGGGTCTGGGGCGGAGCCCCAGTTTCGGGAAGGGGCGGGGAGGGGAGCAGCCCGCCGCAGGCGTCACCCGACCGGCGCGGGCGGAACCGCTGCGGCGACGCCGGGCGCCGGGCGAGAACGCCCGGCCACCGCCCGGCGCAAGCAGGGCCGACGGGCCACCCCCGGCGCGAGTGGGCCACCTCGACCACCACCCGACGCGGGCCGGACCACCCGGCCATCCAGCGCGAGCGGGACCCCCGGTCAACGCCCGGCGCGAGCGGGACCCCCGGTCAACGCCCGGCGCGGACGGAGCCGCCGGGCCGGCCGGGGCAGCCTTGCCCGTGCCCGTTGGACGGTCGCTCAGTCTCTCCCTATGCCCGTCCGGGGCACACTGCCGAACTGGTCGATCGCCTCGCGGACGCCCGTCAGAGCGGGGCCCAGGGCGCTGACCGAGCCCAGGGCGCCCGCGATGAGGAGCAGCGAGCGGCGCAGCCGGTGCAGCTCCGGGGCGCCGGTGCGGGCCATGGCGTCGAGCGCGGCCAGTTCGTCGTCCGCGATCGCCCGGTCGGGTAATTCCGCCGGGTGGGCGGCCAGATCGCGCCTGAGCCGGGCCACGGCACGGCGCAGCTCGGCCACCCTCGGATCGTCCTCGGTGCCCGCCACTCGCCTGACTTCCACGACTGCGGCGCCCTCCACTGACAAGGCGCCGGGTTCACCCCAGAGCCTCGCGCCTTCGTTGGCCAACACTGCCCTTCTCCCCCTCGCGCCCTCTCGCACGAGCCTGCCCCCTCTCCCGCATGACCGCCCCAACCCTCCACCTCGCGTGGATTCGGACACAAGGGGCCGCGGATCAGTTAACGCCACTCAGTGCACGACGCGCTATACGGAGAGCGAAAATCAGACCGGCTGGGATGAAGCCCCCGCGCGGCCCTGATGTGCGGTAAGCAGGGCCCATGGATCGCACAACGGAGGACTCCGCGCAGGTCGCCGGGATCGTACTGGCGGCCGGGGGCGGCCGGCGGCTGGGCGGACGCCCCAAGGCCCTTTTGACGCATCGGGGGCGTCCGCTGGTGGAGCACGCCGCGCACGCGCTGCGGGAGGGCGGCTGCGCCCCGGTGCACATCGTGCTGGGCGCCGCGGCCGGGACCGTACGGGCGCGGGCCCGGCTGGACGGGTACGTCCTGGTGGACAACCCCGACTGGGAGCAGGGCATGGGCTCCTCGCTGCGGGCCGGGCTCGCCTCACTGGCCGGTACGGGCGCGGAAGCGGCGCTGGTCGCGCTGGTGGACCAGCCGGGGATCGGCGCCGAGGCGGTGGCGCGGGTGGTGGCCGCGTACCGCTCGCCGTCCACGCTGGCGGCCGCCGCGTACGGCGGGGAGCGGGGGCATCCGGTGCTGTTCGGCGCGGACCGGTGGGCGGATATCGCGGCGAGTGCGGTGGGCGACCGGGGGGCACGCGGCTATCTGCGGGCGCATCAGTCCGCGATCACGCTCGTCGACTGCTCGGATATCGCCCGTACTGACGACATCGACACCCCCGAGGACTTGACACTGTTGGAATGAGGGGCGCCGACGGACAAGGCGGCGGTTCAACAGAAGATTGAACTTCCACCATGAGAAAATTACTATCCACAAAGCAGAGGTATCGCGAGCGTCCAGCCGAGACTCGCCCAAGGAGTGACAGCCCATGTCCGCACCAGCGCCGTCCCCGCTGGCCATCGTCGACGCCGAACCGCTTGAGCGGCAGGGAGAGGTGCTGACCGACGCGGCCCTGGCCTTCCTGGCCGAGCTCCACCACCGCTTCACCCCGCGCCGGGACGAGCTGCTCGCGCGCCGCGCGGAGCGCCGCGCCGAGATCGCCCGCACCAGCACCCTGGACTTCCTCCCGGAGACCGCCCACATCCGGGACGATCCGGACTGGCGCGTCGCCCCGGCCCCGCCCGCGCTCGAGGACCGCCGGGTGGAGATCACCGGTCCCACCGACCGCAAGATGACCATCAACGCCCTCAACTCCGGCGCCAAGGTCTGGCTCGCGGACTTCGAGGACGCCTCCGCCCCGACGTGGGCGAACGTGATCGGCGGCCAGCTGAATCTGATCGACGCCTATGAGCGCCGGATCGACTTCACCTCCCCCGAGGGCAAGAGCTACGCCCTGCGGCCCGACGACGCGCTGGCCACCGTCGTCACCCGGCCGCGCGGCTGGCACCTCGACGAGCGCCATCTGCGGGCCGCCGACGGCCGCCCGGTCCCCGGCGCCCTCGTGGACTTCGGGCTGTACTTCTTCCACAACGCCCGCCGGCTGCTCACCCGGGGCCAGGGGCCGTACTTCTACCTGCCCAAGACCGAGTCCCACCTCGAGGCCCGCCTCTGGAACGACGTCTTCGTCTACGCGCAGGACCACCTTGGCATTCCGCAAGGGACGATCCGCGCCACCGTTCTGATCGAGACGATCACGGCGGCGTACGAGATGGACGAGATCCTCTACGAGCTCCGCGACCACGCCTCCGGGCTCAACGCGGGCCGCTGGGACTACCTCTTCTCGATCGTCAAGAACTTCCGCGACGGCGGCCCCCGTTTCGTCCTCCCCGATCGCAACGCGGTCACGATGACCGCCCCGTTCATGCGCGCCTACACCGAACTGCTCGTCCGCACCTGCCACAAGCGCGGCGCGCACGCGATCGGCGGCATGGCGGCCTTCATCCCCTCGCGGCGCGATCCCGAGGTCAACGCCGTCGCGTTCGACAAGGTGAAGGCCGACAAGGACCGTGAGGCCGGCGACGGCTTCGACGGCTCCTGGGTCGCCCACCCCGACCTGGTCCCGGTGGCCCGCGCCTCCTTCGACGCGGTCCTCGGCGACCGGCCGCACCAGAAGGACCGGCTGCGCGAGGACGTCCACGTCACCGCGGCCGAGCTGATCGACATCGCCTCGCTCGACGCCACCCCCACCCACCAGGGCCTGCGCAACGCCGTACAGGTCGGCATCCGCTATATCGAGGCGTGGCTGCGCGGCCTCGGCGCCGTCGCGATCTTCAACCTGATGGAGGACGCGGCCACCGCCGAGATCTCCCGCTCCCAGATCTGGCAGTGGGTCAACGCGGGGATCGTCTTCGAGAACGGCGAGAAGGCCACCGCCGATCGGGTCCGTAAGGTCGCCGCGGAGGAGCTGGCGGCGATCCGCGAGGAGGTCGGCGAGGACGCCTTCGCCGCGGGCAGGTGGAGCCAGGCGCACGATCTGCTGCTGAGGGTCGCGCTGGACGAGAACTACACGGAGTTCCTGACGCTGCCCGCGTACGAACTGCTGGACTGACGCGGTCCGTTCACGCGGAAGAAGGGCCCCGGACCGCCACCGATGCGGTCCGGGGCCCTAGGGCCTGTCGCCAAAGGGGGCGCCCTGCTCCCGACGCCTGGCACGGCCGCTCGCCGCGTTGTCGCGCCACCCAAGTACGCCCAGTACGAGGGCGACGCTCCGCCTTGCGATCGACCGCACCAGACTCCCCCAGCTACCGCTGGGAGGTGCCCCCCGCTCGCGGCCGGGCGCCCCCTTTGACGACAGACCCTAGCCGTCGCTACGGCGTGTACAGCTGGGCGCGCGGCACGATCTGCTGGGGCACGCTGGGGCTGGACCACAGCAGCTTCATATGGGCCTCACCGGTCTGCTCGGTGTACTCGATCCGGATGGCGTGCTTCGTTCCGGCGCGCAGCGCGACGGTCGCCTTGTCGACCTGTGGACCGTGCGGGGTGGTGGTGTCGATGACCAGGCGGCCGTCGATCCACACCCGCGCGGTGTCGTCCGAGACCGTCGAGAGCGTGTAGGTCTCGCTGTGCCGCGGCTGGAGGTAGCCGGTCCAGCGGACGCCGAAGTGGTCGGCGGGGACGTCGGCGGCCGGGGAGCCGGAGAACCGCCAGGTGTGGTTGACGGTCGGGTCGGTCCGGGTGACGGCCGGCGGCCCGGTGAAGGTCTCATTGGCGAAGACCTCCTCCCGCAGCCCCTGGCCCCGCCCCTGGGGTGCGGCCGGGGCCGGTGTCACCGTCAGCTCGATCACCGAGGCGGCGTCGTCGACCGGTCCGCCGGAGGGGGTGAGGTCGAAACCGTCGCCCGACTTCGCCACCTCGACCCGCTGTCCGCTGCCCAGCACCCGGGCGCCGACCACCGTGAACGGCGCCTTCGCGGTGAGGTGGAGCGGCTGACCGGCGGCGGGCCAGGAGGTGACGGAGGCGTACAGCCGGTTGCCCGACCGGCTGACCGCGCCCCAGGACGGCTCGTCCACCAGCCCGGTGGCCCCGGCCCCGTACACCGCGCGGCCCTGGCCCGAGGTCCGCAGCCAGGAGCCGATCGCGCGCAGCCGGTCGACGGAGGGCTGGGGCACACGGCCCAGTTTGTCGGGGCCGACGTTCAGCAGGTAGTTGCCGCCGCGGCCGGCGATGTCGAGGAGATTGCGGGTGAGCGTGGTGGGCGACTTCCAGTCCTGGTCGTACTTGGCGAAGCCCCAGTGGCCGTTGAGGGTCATGCAGCTCTCCCACAGCTGCCCGTCCACGGGCGCGTCCGGGATCTCCTGCTCGGGCGTTCCGTAGTCGCCGTCGACCACGCGCCGCTTGCCGACCCGGTTGTTGGTGATCAGGTCGGGGTCGAGGCCGTGCAGATAGGACTGGAGCCGCTCACCGTCCTGGGCGGACCAGCGGTTGGTGGGGTTGTCCGCGTCCCACTCCCCGTCGAACCAGAGCAGCGCCGGGTGGTAGCTGTCGACCAGCTCCTTGAGCTGGGCGTACATCCGCTTCTCATAGCGCGGGAAGGTGGCGGGGTCGGCGAAGTCGGGGTCGTGCCAGTCCCAGATCGAGTAGTAGAAGCCGAGTTTGATCCCGGCGGCGTCCGCGGCGGACTTCAACTCGGCCAGGATGTCGCGCCGTTGGTCGAACGAGGAGTGGTCGCGCAGATTCCAGTTGTTCTGCTTGGTCGGCCACATCGCATAGCCGTCGTGGTGCTTGGAGGTGATGACGATATAGCGCTGCCCGGCGTCCTTGGCCGCCTTGACGATGGCCTTGGCGTCGAAGGACGAGGGATTGAAGTCCTGGGCGGCGTCCTCGTACTCGCTCATCGGGATCTGGCAGTTCCGCTTAATCCACTCCGCGTCACGGCAGACGGTCCCGTCCGCCCGCCGGTATTCGCCCTCCAGCTGGGAGTACGCGCCGAAGTGGATGAACATCCCGAAGCGGTCCTGCCGCCACCAAGCGGTGCGGGCGGAGGTGAACGGATCGTCGGTCGCGTAGTCGGTCCCGGGCCCGGGCTCCCGTGCCGTCGTGGGCGTCGCGGTGGCGGCGGACGGGCCGCTGAGGATCGTCGCCAGCACCATGCCGAGCAGAAGGCTGAGCGCTCGGAGGGGGATGACGGCCCGTCGTCTGGACGTACGCATGGCGGCTCCTGTGCTCGTGGATGGTCGGACAGGAGGGCTGGCCAGCCGCGTACGGGAACCTAGAACGAAAGATGGGATGTCAACGGGGCCCGAACGGCCCGATGGGCCGCGGATGACGGCCGTAAGGCGACCATCCCGGGCGACCCATCCGATGTATCGGCTGCGGCGTCAGTCTTCTTCCGTGATACGGGCCAGGCGCCGTGCCTCGGTGCGCGCCTCCCGGGCGATCTGGTCCTCGTCCACCGTGAGCAGCCGGCCCGACTCCACCACCGGAGCGCCGTTCACCAGGGACAGGGTCACCGGGGCCGGGGCGCCGAGGACGAGGGCCGCGACCGGGTCGGCGATGGACGAGTGGCCGAGGCCGTCCAGCTTCCACAGCACCAGGTCGGCCAGTTTGCCCGGCTCCAGCGAGCCGATCTCCTCCTGACGGCCGAGCACCCGCGCACCGCCCTGGGTGCCGAGGCGCAACGCCTGACGGACGTTCAGCGCCTTCTCGCGGTGACCGCCGAGCCGGTTGATCAGCAGCGCGTTGCGCAGTTCGGTGTGGAGCTCACCGGATTCGTTGGAGGCGGTGCCGTCCACGCCGAGGCCGACCGGCACACCCGCGGCGAGCAGATCGGGAACGCGGGCGATCCCGGCGGCGAGCCGGGCGTTGGACGAGGGGCAGTGGGCCACCCCGGTGCCGGTCCGGGCGAACGCCTGGATGTCGGTGTCGTTCATATGGACGCAGTGGGCCATCCACACGTCCTCGCCCAGCCAGCCGGTGGACTCGAAGTAGTCGGTCGGCCCCATTCCGAACCGCTCATGGCAGAACTTCTCCTCCTCCACCGTCTCCGAGCCGTGGGTGTGCAGCCGTACGCCCTTGCGGCGGGCCAGCGTCGCGGACTCGCGGAGCAGTTCGGTGGAGACGGAGAAGGGCGAGCAGGGCGCGACCGCGATCCGCAGCATGGCGTCGAAAGCCGGGTCGTGGTGGGTGTCGATGGCCTCCTCGGTGGCGGCCAGCGCGTCCTCCATGGACTCCACGGCGAAGTCCGGCGGCAGTCCGCCGTCGGAGGTGCCGAGGTCCATGGAGCCGCGGGCGGCGGTGAACCGCACCCCCAGCTCGCGCGCCGCGCGGATCTCGGCGCCCAGCAGATCGCCGCTGCCGCGCGGAAAGACGTAGTGGTGGTCCATGGCGGTGGTGACCCCGCCGCGCACCATCATCGCGAGCGAGCCGCGGGCCGCCGCGTGGACCATCGGCTCGTCGATCCGCGCCCAGACGGGGTAGAGCGCGACCAGCCAGTCGAAGAGGTTGCTGTCCTGGGCCAGGCCGCGGGTGAGCCACTGGTAGAAGTGGTGATGGGTGTTGACCAGGCCCGGGGTCACCAGGTGCCCCGTGCCGTCGACCCGGCGGACGACGCCCTCCAGCCCCTCCGGCGCGCGCCCCTCGCCCACCGACTCGATGCGGTTGCCCGCGACGACGACATGGCCGGAGGCGTACTCGGTGTCGTGGGCGTCCACGGTGGCGACGGCGCAGTTCTCGATGACGATGCGGTTCACGGGGCGTGGCCCTCCCTTCGTATCGGTCGGTGGGATCGGTGGGGATCTGCCGGGCGATCTGTCAGTCGGTGGGGATCCGGGGCTCGGCGCCGTCCCGCAGCACGGTGGCCTCGATGAGCCCGTACGGCCGGTCGGCGGCGAAGTAGACCTCGTTGTCGTTGGTGAGGCCGAAGGGTTCCAGATCGACCAGGAAGTGATGCTTGTTGGGCAGCGAGAGGCGTATCTCGTCGATCTCGGGGCGGCGCTCGATCACCCGCGCGCCCATCTGATAGAGCGTCTGCTGGAGCGAGAGCGAGTAGGTCTCGGCGAACGCGCTCAGCAGATGGCCGCGCGCCTCGGCGTGGCCGTGGTCCCAGTCCGGCATCGGCCGGGTGTCCTCGCTCCAGCCGTAGCGCCAGCGGGCGTGCACATCGGTGGCGAGGATCCGGTCGCGCGCCTCAGGAAGCGTGGTGTACCGGTCCTTCACATAGCCCCAGAACTCGGAGTCCGTGGTGTTCAGGACGGTGAGGCCGGTGAGCCCGGAGACCACCTCCCAGCGCTCGCCGTCGAAGGTGATCTGGGCGGTGCGGACCTCCTGGCCGCGGCGGACGAAGGAGTGCTCGGCGCTCCCGGCCGTCCCGATCCGCTCCCAGGCGTACTCCTCGACGCGGACGCGGGCGCGGTGGATGGGCTCCTGGCTGGTGACGAAGTGGCGGGCCAGCCGGATGCCGAACTCCTCGGCCGTGTCGATGCCGTGCTCCTTGGCGAAGGCGTACACGGTGTTCTTGGTGGTGTCGGTCGGCAGGACGTTGGCGTTGCCGCCGGAGAGGTGGACCTCGTCCATCTCACCGGAGAGCGCCACCGAGACATTGAGGTCCTTGAGGTGGTGCACGGCGCCGTCGCGCACCACCCGGACGACGCGGGTTTCGGCTTTGCCGTACTGGTTCGGGCCGAGCGTGGGCATCGGTGCTAGCTCCCTCGGTAGACGGAGTAGCCGAACGGGGTGAGCAGCAGCGGTACGTGGTAGTGCTCACCCGGCTCGACGGCGAAGGCGACCGCGACCTCCGGGAAGAAGGCGTGGGTCAGATACGGCCCGGTCTCGAAGCGCAGCCGTGCGTGGGTGGTGCCCCCGGGGAGGGCGGGCAGATCCCCGCAGCGCCCGTCGGCGTCGGTGAGCGAGTCGGCGTGCGCCGTCCACTCAGCGCCCGGCCCCGAGCGGACGGACAGCTCGACGACCACGCCCACGGCGGGGCGGCCGATGCTGGTGTCCAGGATGTGGGTGGACACCGAGGTGGCGCCGCTGGCCATCACCGCTCTCCTTCCGCCGGGGCCCGCGGGGCCTCCACGGTTTCCGTCAGCGCTTCCGTCAGCCGGGTCAGCCGGATGCGGTTGATCTTTCCCAGTTCGGTGCGGACGATGTCGCGCTCGGTGCCGGCGTCGTGCTGGATCCGCTCGCGCAGCGCGGCCAGCATCTCCTCGCCGGTGTGGCCGGTGGCGCAGATCAGGAAGACATGGCCGTGGCGCTCCTGGTACGCGAGGTTCAGCTCCAGCAGCTCCGCGCGCTCCGCGTCCCGTACCCCGCTCTGCTCCCGCGCCGAGGCGGCGTCGCCCGGTGCCGGCCGTCCGATGGGCGGATGCCCGGCCATCGCCTCGGCCAGGTCGGCGGCGGTCAGCCCGGTCATGGCCGCGTCGGCGGCGTCGAGCAGCTCCCCGACCGTGGCGTACGGCCGCCCGGCCGCCACCGCCGCGCCCCAGGCCCGGCTGGCGCACACCTCGCGCAGCAGTGCGGCGGCGTCCCGGTCGTCCGCCGCGTTGAACCGGGCCAGCCCCGGCGGTGCACTGGAAGTCACTCTCGCAAGCTAGGAGGCTCCCGCACCGAACGTCAACAGTTTGTTGAAAACTCTGGGTAACGAGAGCCCACCGCCGGTCCGTGAGAGGGGCTCGTAACGGGGCACGGTCAGTCCCCGCCCTTCTCCCGGTTGAGGTAGTTGTAGACGGTGAAGCGGCTGACCCCGAGGGCCCCGGCGACCGTCTCGACCCCATGGCGCACCGAGAACGCGCCGCGCTGCTCGAGCTGGCGGACCACGGACTGCTTGGTCTTGCGGTCGAGGGCCGAGAGCGGTACGCCGTGGCGGCGCTGGAGGTCGGCGAGGATGCGGTCGAGCGAGTCCGACAGATGCGGCAGCCTTACGGCGACCACCGGACGGCCCTCCCAGGAGAGCACCACATCGTCGCCCCGGGCCCGGTCGGGGGCGATCATCTCGCCGCCCATGGCATCGACGAGCGGCTTCACCGCGGCGGCGAAGGGGTGGTCGGCCGGTACGCTCACGCCTCGGCCTCCCCGAGGACGCTGACCTGGAGCGAGATCCGGGTGGCACCGGCCTCGAGGGAGCTGCGCAGCAGCCGGTCGACGGCCTCCAGCACGGCCTCCGTCCCGCCCTCCGCGGTGTTGCCGAAGGGGCCGACGTCCACGGCGTCCAGCGGGGCGGCCTCGACGGTCTCGCGGGCGGCCACGGCGTGCGGCGGCACCTCGTCGAGGTCGAACGGTTCGGTGGTGAACTCAACCCTCAATCTCACGCCGCCAACCTACTGCGTCCCGCCCTAACACGGCGCCCCCGCTACGGGGGACAGAACGCCCAAGTCCCTCCCCGCGGCTGCCCGCTTCGGGGAGCATGGACCGATACCCCATCCGCCTTCCGCCCACGGAGCGCCCCGATGCCAGACAACGTGCCGGTGCGTTGTCCCGCGTGCCGTCGCGAGCAGTCGTTCACGCCGCCCGCTTTCCCCTGTGCGTGCGGCGCCCCGGTCACCCTCCCCGTCCTCCGCGACGGCACCCCGGAGGAGCTCGGCCACCGCACCTGGGAGAACCTCTGGGTGGCGGTGAACTGCCCGTCCTGCGGCCGCCAGGGCCACTGGCCGCGGCCGGAGCTCGGCTGCGACTGCGGCGCGGTGGTCCGCGTCCCCGTCGCCGCCGCGCCGCCCCCGGCCGGACCGGGCGCGGCGGCCGGGCCCGGCGGCCCGGCGGTGCGGCGCCCGGCCTTCCGGCCGGTCACGATCCGTACCGCGCGGGACGCGGTCACCGCCGCCGCGCAGTATCTGAAGTGGCTCGGCTTCCACAGCCTGCGGCCCTCGGAGGACCGGGCCGTCTCCGGAGTGGACCTCTACGGGACGGGTGTGGTGGCCCAGGTCGATCCGACCACCCGCCCCACCGGGCTGCGGGACATCGAGTGCCTGTGGCTGAACGGGCTCCACACGTCGGCGATGAGCGTCTTCTTCTCGCTCGCGGGCTATGCGCGGGAGGCGCGGGCGCGCGCCGACGCGCTGCATCTGCCGCTGTTCATCATGGATCTCACCGGCACCCCGCAGCCCGTCAACGACCCGGCGGACGTGCTGATCCGGATGGGCCCGCCGGACGGCTGACCCGGTCGGCCCTTGTGCTCATGACCGGGGAACGCTTCCTTTGAGGGGCCACCCTCCACCGTTCACCCGTCCCATCCGCTCGACCGGCCGGAGGCCGAACGATGGCTGTTCCGTGGTACCCGAGGTCATGGGCCGCTCTCGCCGCCGCCCTGACCCTCCTGCTGGTGACCGGATGCGGGGGCGACGATGTGCCCCCGCCCGCGGTGGAGAGCTCCTCGCCCGCGCCGGGGCCCCTCTCCGGCACGCCCGAACCGCCGACCGGCAGCGCAGGCCCCGACGGTGGGGGGAGCGTGGAGGAGGACATCCAGGCGGCGGTCTCCGTCACCACCGCCTACTGGCAGACCCACTGGTCCCAGCTGTTCACCGGCGGTTACAGCCCGCCCCGGGTCGCGGGCGCCTACGACGGCGACACCCCTGGCACTCCGGTGTGCGGCGGTGCGCCCCTCCCGGACGACAACGCCGTGTACTGCCCGGACGGCGACTACATAGCGTGGGACATGGATCTGATGCGCTGGGGGCACGCGCGGGGCGACGCCTGGGTCTATCTGGTGATCGCCCATGAGTGGGGCCACGCGGTCCAGAACCGGCTGGACGCGGGGTTGGTCGATCTCGCCCGTGAGCTCCAGGCCGACTGCCTGGCCGGGGCGGTCCTCTTCGGCGCCGCGCAGGACGGGACGCTCACCTTCGAGGACGGCGACACCGAGGAGCTGGCGGACGCCCTGACCGCGCTCGCCGACAGGACCCCGTGGACCGATGTCTCCGACCACGGCGACGCCTCCCAGCGGGTCTCCTACTTCAGCCGTGGCGCGCGATCCGGGGTGAAGTCCTGTCTGCCGAACGGCATTCAGTGACGGGAGCCCGGTGGCACATGGCCTTCCCGGCTCGGGGGTGTGGGCCCCTGCGGGGGTGTGGGCCCCTGCTGTGGTAGAGGGGCCCGCATCTCATCAGCTGGGCGCGGCCTGGGGCTCGGCCCGCTCGGCAAGCGTTTCCGATCTGGCCGGATCGGCCTCGGACCGGGTCTCGGGCAGCAGCTCCCGGGCGGCCGCCTCGCGCAGCTCGACCTTGCGGACCTTGCCGCTGACCGTCATCGGGAAGGCGTCCATGAGCCGCAGATAGCGGGGGACCTTGTAGTGGGCGAGGCGGCCCCGGCAGAAGCGGGCGAGCTCATCGCGGGTGAGGGTCCTGGCGCCCTCGCGCAGGATGACGCAGGCCAGGATCTCCTCGCCGTACTTCTCGTCCGGTACGCCGACGACCTGCACATCCGCGACCTTGGGGTGGGTGTGCAGAAACTCCTCGATCTCCCGCGGATAGACGTTCTCCCCACCGCGGACGATCATGTCCTTGATCCGGCCCACGATCTGGACATAGCCCTCGTCGTCCATCACCGCGAGGTCGCCGGTGTGCATCCAGCGCGCCGAGTCGATCGCCTCGGCGGTCCGCTCGGGCTCCTGCCAGTAGCCGAGCATCACCGAGTAGCCGCGGGTGCACAGCTCGCCGCGGGTGCCGTGGGGCACGGTCGCCCCGGTCACCGGGTCGACGATCTTGACCTCGACATGCGGCAGCACCCGGCCGACCGTCGAGGTGCGGCGCATGAGGTCGTCATCGGGCCGGGTCTGGGTGGAGACCGGTGAGGTCTCGGTCATGCCGTAGCAGATGGACACCTCCTCCATATGCATCTCGTCGACCACCCGCCGCATCACCTCCACCGGGCAGGGCGATCCGGCCATGATCCCGGTACGCAGCGAGCTGAGGTCGAAGGTGGCGAAGTCCGGCAGGGCCAGCTCGGCGATGAACATGGTGGGCACGCCGTACAGCGAGGTGCAGCGCTCCCGTTCGACGGCGGAGAGGGTGGCGACGGCGTCGAAGGTGGGGGCGGGGATGACCACGCAGGCGCCGTGGGTGGTGGCCGCGAGGTTGCCCATCACCATGCCGAAGCAGTGGTAGAAGGGCACCGGCACACAGATCCGGTCCTGGGCGGTGTAGCGGACCGTCTCCCCCACGAAGAAGCCGTTGTTGAGGATGCTGTGGTGGGAGAGGGTGGCGCCCTTGGGGAAGCCGGTGGTGCCGGAGGTGTACTGGATGTTGACCGCGTCGTCGCAGCCGATCCGGGCCTCGCGCTCGGCCAGCCGCCCGGGGGAGGCATCGGCTCCCGCGCGCACCAGCATGTCCCAGGTCCGGTCGCCGATGTAGATGACATCGCGCAGCGCGGAGCAGGCCGAGCGCACCTGCTCGACCATCCGGCGGTAGTCGCTGGTCTTGTGCTCGGTGGAGGAGACCAGGACCGAGATGCCCGCCTGCTGGAGCACATACCGCAGCTCGTGTACGCGGTACGCGGGGTTGATATTGACCATGATGGCGCCAATGCGGGCGGTCGCGTACTGCAACAGCACCCATTCGGGGCAGTTGACGGCCCAGATGCCGACCCGGTCGCCCTTGGCGACCCCCATGGCCATCAGCCCGAGCGCGACCTCCTCCACCGACCGGCCGAACTCGGCGTAGGTCCAGCGGCGGCCGGAGGGGATGTCGACGAGCGCCTCGCGCTCGCCGTACAGCTCGACGGCGCGGGCCAGATTGGCGCCGATGGTGTCGCCGAGCAGCGGGAGGTCACCGACTCCACTGGTGTAGGAGAGCCCGGCTGGGCTTGGTGGGTCGGACGTCAGGTCGGTCATGGCAGCTCCTTGGTGTCACGGTCACGGACGCCTTCACGTTCGTGAGGGTGGGTCATCATATGAGCGTCAGTCATCAGATCTCCTCATAAAACTCGATACCGCCGCCCTGTGCCGTGCGTTCACGCAGCTCGATCCGGCGAATCTTCCCGGAAACCGTCTTGGGGAGGTCGGCGAACTCCAATCGGCGGATCCGCTTGTACGGCGCGAGCACCGCCCGCGAGTGCGCGAACAGCGCCTTTGCCGTGTCCGGGCCGGGCTCCCAGCCCTCCGCGAGGACGATGTACGCCTTCGGCACGGCGAGCCGCACCGGGTCGGGGGCCGGGACGACGGCGGCCTCGGCCACCGCCTCGTGCTCCAGCAGCGCGCTCTCCAGCTCGAACGGGGAGATCTTGTAGTCGGACGCCTTGAAGACGTCGTCGGCGCGGCCGATGTAGGTGATGTAGCCGTCGGCGTCACGCGAGCCGATGTCCCCGGTGCGGTAGTAGCCGCCCGCGGTGGCCTCGGCGGTGCGCTCCTCATCGCCCTCGTAGCCGGTCATCAGGCCGACGGGGCGGCCCTCGGGGCCGGTGAGGTCGAGGCAGATCTCGCCCTCCTCACCGGGCCGGCCGGTGACCGGATCGAGAAGGGCGACCCGGAAGCCGGGGGTGGGCCGTCCCATCGAACCGGGTTTGAGCGGCTGTCCGGGGGTGTTGGCCACCTGGACGGCCGTCTCCGTCTGGCCGAAGCCGTCCCGGATGGTCACCCCCCAGGCCCGCCGCACATGCTCGATGACCTCGGGGTTCAGCGGCTCGCCCGCGGCGACGGCCTCCCGGGGCGGGGTGCGCAGCTGGGTGAGATCGGCCTGGATGAGCATCCGCCAGACGGTGGGCGGGGCGCAGAAGGTGGTGATCCCGCAGCGGTCCATCTCGGCCAGCAGCCGGGTGGCGTCGAACCGCGTGTAGTTGTGGACGAAGACGGTGGCCTCGGCGTTCCAGGGGGCGAAGAGATTGGACCAGGCGTGCTTGGCCCATCCGGGGGAGGAGATGTTGAGGTGGACATCGCCAGGCTCGACCCCGATCCAGTACATCGTCGACAAATGTCCGATGGGGTACGAGATATGGGTGTGCTCGACCAGCTTGGGGCGGGCGGTGGTGCCGGAGGTGAAGTACAGCATCAGGGGGTCGGTGGCGAGGGTCGGCCCGTCGGGGGTGAAGGGCTCATCAGCCCCGATGCCGTTTGCCGTGATGGCGGCGGTCCCGGCGTCCTCGTAGGCGAGCCAGCCCTCGGAGGCGCCGCCGACCGCGATCCGGGTGTAGTCCCCGGCCACATCCGCGAACTTGCCGGTGTCCCCGGCCCGCACGACCACATGCCGCGCCCGGCCGCGCTCGATGCGGTCGGCGAGGTCGAGCGGCCCGAGCAACGGGGTGGTGGGGATGACCACGGCGCGCAGCTTCATCGCGGCCAGCGCGGTCTCCCACAGCTCGACCTGGTTTCCGAGCATGACCACGATGCGGTCGCCGGCCCGCACGCCCCGCTCGCGCAGCCAGTTCGCGGCCCGGTTGGAGCGGCGGCGCAGCTCCTCGAAGGTCAGGCGGATCTCGCTGCCGTCCTCCTCGACGATGTGCAGGGCGGTACGGTCGCCACCGCGCCCGGCGATCCCGTCGAACCAGTCCAGGGCCCAGTTGAACCGCTCCGGGCGGGGCCAGCGGAATCCCTCGTACGCCGCCGCGTAGTCCTCCCGGTGACCGAGCAGGAAGTCCCGTGCCGCGCGGAAGTCCTGGGCCGGATGCATTGCTGTCACTTGTCCTCCTGAAGGGCGTACCGCTCGCTAGCATCGTGCGACGGGTGATCTGAGTCTCACTACCCCCGGACG
>NZ_JAAAYH010000223.1:0-14936 GCF_018035285.1 Streptomyces sp. MK37H
AGTACGAGCGGTGGCACGGTCTCGACCCCCGCTCCAGCTTCCCCATCGACGCGATCGCCGACCTGGTCAACGCGGGCGGCAAGCGGACGCGCCCGGCGTTCTGTCTGAGCGGCTATCTGGCCGCCGGCGGCGATCCGGAGGACGGCCGGGTCATCCCCGTCGCCGCCGCGCTGGAGCTGCTCCACGCCTGTGCGCTGATCCACGACGATGTGATGGACGAGTCCGCGGTGCGCCGCGGCGCGCCGACCGTGCACACCAGCCAGGCCGCACTGCACCGCGAACGCGGATGGCAGGGCACGGCGGAGCGCTTCGGGGAGAACGTGGCGATCCTCGCGGGCGATCTGGCCCTGGTCTACTCCGACGAGATCATGGCCGAGGTGGAGCCCGCGGTGGCCGCCGAGTGGCATCTGCTGCGCTCGGAGCTGATCATCGGCCAGTACATGGACGTCGCGGCGTCCGTGGAGTTCGAGCCGGACCCGGAGACCTCGCGGTGGATCGCCATCGCCAAGTCCGGCCGCTACACCATCCACCGCCCGCTGGTCCTGGGCGCCGCCGTGGCCGGCCGCGCCGACGCGGCGCCGGCCTTCGAGAGTTACGGGGCCGCGCTCGGCGAGGCGTTCCAGCTGCGGGACGACCTGCTGGACGCCTTCGGGGACGCCGAGGTCACCGGCAAGCCGAGTGGTCTGGACTTCGAGCAGCACAAGATGACGCTGCTGATGGCCCTGGCCATCCAGCGCAACGCGCACATCCGGGAGCTGGTGCCCGCTCGGCTGCGGGGCGCCGACCACCTGCGGGAGCTGCTGATCGAGACGGGTGTGCGCGACGACGTCGAGAAGCATATCGACGGGCTCGTCGAGCGGGCCTGCCGCGCCATCGCCGAGGCCCCGCTGGAGCCGGAGTGGCGGGAGGAACTGGCCGCCATGGCCCACGAGGTCGCCTACCGGAGCGCCTGAGGCCACCGATGGGCACCGACAGCGACCGCACCCGGCGGCACCGACGCTTCAGGGAGCAAACCCGGATGACACTGCTGGAGACCATCCACGGTCCCGCCGACATCAAGCACCTGGACGCCGGCCAACTCACCGGTCTCGCGGGTGAGATCAGGCGCTTCCTCATCGACAAGGTGCTGCGGACCGGCGGCCACCTGGGGCCCAACCTGGGCACCGTCGAACTCACCATCGCCCTGCACCGCGTCTTCGACTCCCCCCGGGACCGCGTCCTGTGGGACACCGGACACCAGGCGTATGTGCACAAGATCCTGACCGGCCGCCGGGAGGGGTTCGACCGGCTCCGGCAGAAGGGCGGCCTGTCCGGCTACCCCAGCCGGGCGGAGTCCGAGCACGACACCATCGAGAACAGCCACGCCTCCACCGTGCTGTCCTACGCCGACGGCCTCGCCAAGGGGTTCCGGCTGCGGGGCGAGACCGACCGCGCGGTGGTGGCCGTCATCGGGGACGGGGCGCTGACCGGCGGCATGGCCTGGGAGGCGCTGAACAACATCTCGGGCGCCCCGGACCGTCCCGTCGTCATCGTGGTGAACGACAACGGCCGTTCCTACGCGCCGACCACGGGCGGCCTTGCCACCTGTCTGGCGGGCCTGCGCACCTCCCCCGACTACGAGCGGTTCCTCGAGTGGTCCAAGCACCAGCTGCGGCAGACCCCGAAGCTCTACGAGGCGCTGCACGCGGTCAAGGCGGAGCTGAAGGACATGCTCGCCCCGCAGGGGTTCTTCGCCGACCTGGGACTGAAGTACCTCGGGCCGGTCGACGGACATGACATCGCGGCGGTGGAGGCCGCCCTGCGGCAGGCCGCCGGGTTCGGCGGGCCGGTCGTGGTGCACTGTCTGACCCGTAAGGGCCACGGCTACCCGCGCGCGGAGGCCGACGAGCGCGACCACCACCACGCGGTCGGCGCCGGCGACCCGGCCACCGGCGAACCGCTGGGCTCCCCGGGCCCGTCCTGGACCTCGGTCTTCGGCGCGGAGCTGGTCGAGATCGGCCGTGAGCGCCCCGAGGTGGTGGCGGTGACGGCGGCGATGCTCCAGCCAACCGGGCTCGCGGCGTACGCGGAGGAGTTCCCCGACCGGGTCTTCGACGTCGGCATCGCCGAGCAGCACGCGGTCACCTCGGCCGCGGGGCTCGCCATGGCGGGGATGGTGCCGGTGGTGGCCGTGTACTCCACGTTCCTCAATCGCGGCTTCGACCAGCTGCTGATGGATGTGGCGATGCACTCCTGCCCGGTGGTGTTCGTCCTGGACCGGGCCGGTGTCACCGGTGACGACGGGGCGTCCCACAACGGCATGTGGGATCTGTCGGTGCTCGGGATCGTGCCCGGCCTGCGGGTCGCGGCGCCCCGCGACGGTGCCTCCCTGCGCGCCGCGCTGCGCGAGGCGGTGGCGATCACCGACGGCCCCAGCGCCATCCGGTTCCCCAAGGGCCCGGTGGGGCCCGACATCCCCGCCGTCGACCAGCACGACGGCATCGATGTGCTGCACCGCTCCCCCGGCGACGATGTCCTGCTGGTGTCCGTCGGCGCCATGGCCGCGACGGCCTGCGAGGCGGCGCACCGGCTCACCGAGGAGGGCCTGGGCGTCACGGTGGTGGACCCGGCCTGGCTCAAACCGGTCGACCCGTCGCTGATCAAGCTGGCGGAGCAGTACCGGCTCGTGGTGACCGTCGAGGACAACCTGCGCGTGGGCGGCTACGGCTCGCTGCTCGCCCAGGAGTTGCGCGACGCCGGTGTCCCGGCCCCGGTGTCCGGTTTCGGGATTCCGCAGCGCTTCCTGGACCACGGCAAACGCGCCGACATCCTCGCCGAATGCGGCCTGACCCCCGAAGACCTGGCCCGCTCGATCCGGATGCGGATCGCGGCCGACCGTGCGCCGGGCGTCCGGCGCCTCGAGGAGGATTCCCGATGACCGTCGATCTCGGCCTGCCCGCCGCGCCGCCACCGGTGCTCGGCAAGCGCCGTGTCACCCGTCAGCTCCGCGTCGGCGCGGTGGGGGTCGGCAGCGACTTCCCCGTCTCCGTGCAGTCCATGACGACCACCGTCACCGCCGATGTCAACGCCACCCTCCAGCAGATCGCCGAGCTGACCGCGACCGGCTGTGACATCGTCCGGGTGGCCTGCCCCAGCCAGGACGACGCCGACGCGCTGCCGCAGATCGCCCGCAAGTCCAAGATCCCGGTGATCGCCGACATCCACTTCCAGCCCAAGTACGTGTTCGCCGCCATCGAGGCGGGGTGCGCGGCGGTGCGGGTGAACCCGGGGAACATCAAGAAGTTCGACGACAAGGTCAAGGAGATCGCCCGCGCCGCGAAGGACCACGGCACCCCGATCCGCATCGGGGTGAACGCCGGCTCGCTGGACGCGCGGCTGATGGCCAAGCACGGCAAGGCCACCCCCGAGGCGCTGGTGGAGTCGGCGCTGTGGGAGGCGGAGCTCTTCGCCGAGCACGACTTCCACGATCTGAAGATCTCGGTGAAGCACAACGACCCGGTGGTCATGGTGCGCGCCTATGAGCTGCTCGCCGAGTCCTGCGACTATCCGCTGCACCTGGGGGTGACCGAGGCGGGCCCCGCGTTCCAGGGCACCGTCAAGTCGGCGGTGGCCTTCGGCGCGCTGCTGCGCCAGGGCATCGGCGACACCATCCGGGTGTCGCTGTCGGCGCCTCCGATGGAGGAGGTGAAGGTCGGCACCCAGATCCTGCAGTCGCTCAATCTGCGGCCGCGCAAGCTGGAGATCGTCTCCTGCCCCTCCTGCGGCCGGGCCCAGGTGGATGTGTACAAGCTGGCCGACCAGGTCACCGCCGGTCTCGAGGGCATGGAAGTGCCGCTGCGGGTCGCGGTGATGGGGTGTGTGGTCAACGGCCCGGGTGAGGCGCGGGAGGCCGATCTCGGTGTCGCGTCCGGCAATGGCAAGGGCCAGATCTTCGTCAAGGGGAAGGTCATCAAGACCGTCCCCGAGAGCAAGATCGTGGAGACCCTGATCGAGGAGGCCATGCGCCTGGCCGAGGAGGCGGGCCCGCGGGACGCCCCCGAGTCCCCCACCGTCAGCGTGGGATGAGGGGGCATCCGTGAAGCGCCTGACCACGCGGGTCGCGATCGTCGGGGCGGGCCCCGGCGGCCTGCTGCTCTCCCATCTGCTCCAGCTCTCCGGGGTGGACTCGATCGTGCTGGAGCGGCGGAGCCGGAGTCATGTGGAGAGGCGGGTGCGGGCCGGGCTGCTGGAGGGCGGCACCGTGGACTTCCTGCGCGAGGCCGGTCTGGCGGACCGGCTGGACCGCGAGGGGCTGGTCCACGAGGGCTTCGTCTTCCGGTTCGGCTCGCGCGCCCACCGGCTGCCCTTCACCGAGCTGACCGGGCGGACCGTCCATATGTACGGCCAGCAGGAGCTGGTGAAGGACCTGATCCGGGCCCGGATCGAGGCCGGGGCAAGGCTGTGGTTCGACGTCCCCGACGTCGAACTGCGGGGCCTGGAGACGGACACACCGGCCGTGCGCTGCACGGTGGCGGGGGAACCGGTGGAGATCGCCTGTGACTTCGTCGCGGGCTGCGACGGATTCCACGGGGTCTCCCGCCGCTCCGTGCCGCCCGGCGCGCTGACGACCTACGAGCGCACCTATCCGTACGCCTGGCTCGGGGTACTGGCCCAGGCCCCGCCCGCCGCCGAGGAGCTGATCTACGCGGTGCACGGCCGCGGCTTCGCGCTGCACAGCATGCGCTCCCCCGCGGTGAGCCGGCTCTATCTCCAGGTGGAGGCCGGTGAGTCGGTGGAGAACTGGCCCGATGAGCGGATCTGGAAGGAACTGCACACCCGGCTGGACATCGACGGCGCCCCGGAGCTGGCCGAGGGGCCGGTCCTGGAGAAGAGCTGTGTGGCGCTGCGTGGCTTCGTCACCGAGCCGATGAGCTACGGGCGGCTGTTCCTGGCCGGGGACGCCGCGCATATCGTGCCGCCGACCGCGGCCAAGGGGCTCAACCTCGCCGTGGCGGACGTCAAGGTGCTCGCCGCGGCCTTCCGGGAGTACTACGAAACCGGCGACCGCGCCCCGCTGGACGGCTATTCGGCCGCCTGTCTGCCCGGGGTCTGGCAGGCGCAGGAGTTCTCCGACTGGATGTCGCGGCTGCTGCACCGGCCGACGGAGGGCCGGGTGTTCGACGAGCGGCTCCAGCACGCCCGGCTCGAGGCCGTGGCGCACTGCCCCGCCGCCGCGTGGAACTTCGCCGAGAACTATGTGGGCCTGGCGCGGGAGCGGACCCCGGCCCGGGGAGGACGACCGTGACGTCACTGACGAGCGAGAGCCGGACGACGGCGCGTCCCCGCCGCGGCGGGGACGTGGCGCGCGGTCTGTTCCGGCTGTCGAAGATCTTCGTGTACCAGAACTACTTCGGCTGGGGCATGGCGTGGCTCGCCTTGAGCCCGCAGGCGCGCGACCGCCCGGGGACCACCGCCGCGATGCTGCTGTTCCTTCTCGGCTCCATGGGCATCGTCACCTGCACCTGCGCCACCGACGACCTGGTGGGCTTCCGCAACGGCAGCGACGCCCGCAACTACAAGGCCGGCGACACCAAACGCGACATCCGCGGCAAGCCGCTGCTCAGCGGGGCGGTCACCGAGCGCGAGGCGGTGCGGTTCATCGCCTGCGCGGCCTCGGTCGCGGTGCTCGCGGGGATCGGCGCGTTCTGGGCGCTGGACTGGCGGGCTCCGGCCGTGGCGTACCTCCTCTACGGGGTCGGGTTCTTCTTCAGCGTGCAGTACTCGGCCGGGCTGCGGCTGAGCTACCACCGGGGCGGTGCGGAGACGCTGCTGTGCCTGGCCACCACGGCCGGGCTGCTGGCCCCGTATCTGGCGGTGGAGCGGCGATGGTCGTCCCCAGCGGTGCTGGTGGGTCTGTTGCTGGGGCTCTGGCTGGTCATGGTGAGCAGCTACTCCAACGTCAACGACGCCGACGGGGACCGCTCGGTGGGCCGCCGGACGCTGGCCGCGTCGACCGGGCCGCGGGTCTACAAGACCGCCATGGCCGTCTTCTTCCTGGCCTCGGCCACGCTGATCTGCGTCCTGGGCCTGACCACCCGGTGGCCGTGGTGGACCCTGCTGACCCTGCTGCCCGCCACCGCTCTCCACGCGGCCCAGCTGCGCGAGGGCCCGCTGCGGGGGCGCTGGCTGAGCGCCCGCAAGCTCGGGCTGTACGCCTACGACCTGGGCTTCCTGGGTCTGCTGGCGCCCGCGCTGTACGTCCTGTCCTGACCGTTCGTCCAGTCCCGACCGTTCGTCCTGTCCCAGCCGTACGCACCCCTATAGGAGGAGATGAGCATGGCGGCGCGTTCCCAACGGCCCGTCAACGTAGGCCGGTTGTTCCACTGGGCCGCCGAACAGGGCAGGCCGACGGTCATGCATCTGGACCGGCCCTTCGACATCGCGCCGGACTCCGGCACCCGCTTCGATGTGCCCGCCCTGGCGGCGACGGTGGAGGACGCCGCGGGCTGGCTGCACGGGGCGGGGCTGCGCCACGGCGACCGGCTCGCCATCGTCAAGGAGAACCACTACGACTTCATCCTGCTCGCCGCGGCCGCCGCCCGGCTCGGGGCGCTGCCGGTGATGATCGCGCCCATCCGGTCGGAGGCGCATATCCGCACCCTGCTCACCAGGATCTCCCCGAAGGTGCTGGTGATGGGCACCACGGTACTGGCGCGGATGACCGCCGCCGGAATCGCCCTCGACGACCGGGGGATGACGCTCGTGGCCGTCGGCGAGGACCGCCCTGGGCTGCCCGGGAAGACGCTGCGCATCGACGATGTGCGCGGCGGCGCCCGGCCGCCGGTGCGGTTCCGCGGCCGCCATGAGCCCATGCTGGTCACCCACACCTCGGGCACCACGGGCGTGCCGAAGCTGGTGGTGCACTCGCCCGCCACCACGCTCGCGGCCGTGCCGTTCCGCATCGAGTCCTACCGGCTGCCGCTGATGACCTCCCGGCCGGAGGACGTGGTGGCCAGCGGGATCTCCTTCGCCCACAACCGCAATCTGTCCTGGACCAACGGGACGCTGTTCCGCGGGCCGCGGAAGATGGTGATCCTCTCAGAGCCGGGCCTGGCGAACGTGGCGCGCATGCTGGCCGCGCACCCGCCCACCTCGCTGGAGGCCTGTCCGAACGTCTTCCAGTACTGGGAGGAGCTGGCCGACACCCGGCCCGAACTCTTCGCGGGCGTACGCCGGTTCATCAGCACCTTCGACGCGGTGCACCCCAGGACGGTCCGCAAGTTCCTCGGCGCCTCCCGGGTCCGGCTGCCGCTGTGGGCCTGGGGCGTGGGGCAGTCGGAGATCGCGGGCATCGCCGCCGGGGTGGCCACCCGCTCCATGGTCCGCCCGGACAAGCCCCGGGCGCACGACGCCACCAACGTCGGCTTCCCGCCGCTGGTCCGGGTCAAGGTCGTGGACCCGGAGACCGGCCGCAAACGGCCCCGGGGAAAGCCGGGGCTGCTGATGGTGAGGACCAAGTCGCGCTGTCTGACCTATCTGGGCGAGGACGACCGGCACCGCGCCAAGGACCAGGGCCGCTGGTGGAACACCGGCGACCTGGGCGAGTACGCGGGCTACGGCCGCATCCGGCTGATCGACCGCGAGGTCGACATGATCCCCGGGATGAGCAGCATCGAGCTGGAGTCCACCCTGCTCGACCGGCTGGACCGGGCCTCCGAGGTGATCGTGCTCGGGGTCCCCGGGCAGCTGCCGATCCCGGTGCTGTGCATGCGCGACGACGCCCTGGACCCCCAGGAGTGGGACCGCGCCTGCCGTGGCCTGCCCGAGATGGACAAGCCCCGGCTCGTGCCGTGGGACGAGATGCCGCGCACCGCCACCTGGAAGGTGCGCCGGGGGGAGCTGCGCGAACAGCTGCTGGGCAACAGCGACACCTACGGCACCGGCCAGTGGACTTGAACCGCGCCGCGCATCGCACCACCACACCACGCATCGAGACGACCGCATCCACCATGAACGAGGGGTAATTAGCCGTGTGGTTCCCGCCCGCTCTCATCGACCTCCCGAACGTCGCCCCGGTGACGCTGCCGGAGGCGGACCGGCCGAGTTGGCTGTTCTGGATCCTGATGGGCCCGTGCGCATCGGGCTGGCTGGTGGCGTACGGACTCGCCATCTACCGCGCCAAACTGGACAAGCGGGTGGGGATTCCCGTCTTCGTGGTCGAGGTCAACCTCGCCTGGGAGTTCACCCTCTCCCTCATCCTGGACCAGGCCGATGTGCAACGCCCGATCAACCTCAGCTGGTTCCTGGTCGACTGCTTCATCCTCCGGCAGACGCTGGCCTACGGATGGAAGGACTATCCCGGTATGAGCCGGCGGGCCTTCCGGTGGATGGTCTTCGGCGTCATCGCCTGGTCCGCGGTCTTCCACATCATGACGACCTATGAGCTCAAGGACGCCACCGGCATCTACACCGGCACCGGGCTGAACGTGTTCCTGAGCCTGTCCTTCATCTTCATGCTGGGCCGCCGTGGCTCCTCGCTCGGGCAGTCGATGTACGTGGCGCTCGCCAAGGGCATCGGATCGTTCTTCGCGGGCTGGACGGTGCTGGTGATGTACCCGGGCCACCACCTGTTCATCTTCCTCTTCCTGACCGTCTGGACCATCGACGCGACCTACTGCGTGCTGCTGTACCGCAAGGTCCGCGAGGAGGGCCGCTCGCCGTGGGCCTGGAACCGGAGCCCGGCCGAGATCCCCGACGCCCCCGCCCCGGCCGGCGCACCGCGCCACGAGGAGCGGGAGAAGGAGCGGGAGGCGGCCGTCCGCGGCGCGGCCTCGGGCTGAGCCGCTTACCGGGCCCTTCGTCCACGGAGAATGACCATGACCACGCAACGTCTGGACGTCTGCCTCATCGGTGCCGGGCCCCGGGGGCTCTCGGTCCTGGAGCGGCTGTGCGCCAACGCCGCGCAGACACCCACCACCTCGGTCACCGTCCATGTGGTGGACCCGTATCCGCCGGGGGCGGGGCGGGTCTGGCGCTCCGACCAGTCCCGCCATCTGCTCATGAACACCGTCGCCGGCCAGGTCACCATGTTCACGGACGAGACCGTGGAGATGGCCGGGCCGGTACTCCCCGGGCCCAGCCTGTACGAGTGGGCCCGGTTCATGAGCCTCACCGGCGGTCTCGACGAGATCGGGTACGACGAGGACGTCCTCGCCGAGGCACGGCGCCTGGGCCCCGACTCGTACCCCACCCGCGCCTTCCACGGGCACTATCTGGAGTGGGTCCACCGCCGGGTGACCGGCACCGCTCCGGCGTCCGTCCGCACGGTGTCCCACCGCTCGCGGGCGGTGGGGCTCGAGGAGCGTACGGCGGGCGGGGCGCAGACCGTCGTCCTGGAGGACGGCACCCGCCTCGAGGGGCTGCACGCCGTGGTGCTGGCCCAGGGCCATCTGCCGCAGCGGCGCTCGCCGCGGGAGGCGGCCCACGCGGCCTTCGCCGAGGCGCGGGGCCTGCGCTACCTCCCGCCCGCCAGTCCGGCCGAGGTGGATCTGTCCGGCGTCCGGCCCGGGGAGGCGGTGGGCCTGCTGGGGCTGGGGCTGAACTTCTTCGACTGTCTGGCCCTGCTCACCGAGGGCCGGGGCGGGCGGTTCGAACGGCGGGCGGGACATCTGGTCTACCGGCCCTCGGGCCGGGAGCCGCGGCTGCTGGCGGGCTCGCGCCGGGGCGTGCCGTTCCACTCCCGGGGCGAGAACCAGAAGGGCCCGCACGGCCGTCACCATCCGCTGGTGCTGACCCCGGAGGTGATCCGCGGTCTGCGGCGGCGGGCCCATGAGCGGGGCGGTCTGGACTTCCGCTCCGAGCTGTGGCCGCTGATCTCCAAGGAGGTGGAGACGGTCTACTACACCGCGCTGCTCACCGCCCGGGGGCGGGAGGCGGCCGCGCACCGGCTGCGCGCCGCCTATCCGTCGGTTCCCCGGGGCAGCGCGGAGGAGGACCGGCTGCTGACAGAGAGCGGTATCCCGCCCCATCAGCGCTGGAACTGGGGCCGGATCGCGCAGCCCTGCCCCGCCGACGGCCTCCGCTCGCCCGCCGCGTTCCGGTCCTGGCTGCTGGGGTATCTGCGGGCTGATCTGGAGGCGGCGCGCGCGGGCAATGTGCACGGCCCGCTGAAGGCGGCCCTGGATGTGCTGCGCGATCTGCGCAACGAGATACGGCTGGTGGTGGACCACGGCGGGCTGACGGCCCGTTCGCACCGCGAGGACCTGGACGCCTGGTACACCCCGCTGAACGCCTTCGTGTCGATCGGGCCTCCGGCCCGGCGGATCGAGGAGGCGGTCGCGCTCATCGAGGCGGGTGTGCTGACCGTGCTGGGCCCGCGCACCGTGGCGCGCGCCGACGCCGAGGAGGGCGCCTTCGTCCTGGAGTCCCGTGCCGTGCCCGGCTCGCGGCGGTGGGCGACCACGCTGATCGATGCCCGGCTGCCGGGCACCGATGTGCGCTCCAGCGCCGATCCGCTGCTGTCGGGGCTGCTGACGAGCGGTCACTGTGGCCCCTACACGGTCGGGGGCACCGGCGATGGACGGGGCGGGCTCGAGACGGGCGGGCTCGCCGTGGAGCCCAGCCCCTACCACCTGCTGGATGGAGCGGGGCGGCCGCATCCACGGCGGTTCGCCTTCGGCGTGCCCACCGAATCCGTCCACTGGGCCACGGCCGCGGGCGTACGGCCGGGGGTCGGCTCTGTGATCCTTTCCGATGCCGACGCCATCTCGCGTGCCGTACTGGCGCTGCGCGACGGCTCGCCCACCGACCCCAACGGCCCCACCGGCCCCGAGACCATCGAGGTTTCCGTCCCATGACCGACGCCACGAGCGATACGACCGACGGCGCCCCGCGCCATGCCGACGCGGGCCTGCTGAGCCCCGTCCGGGCCGGTACCCCGGCCGAGGCCACCACATCGGACGGCGCCTGGCTCCAGGCGATGCTGGACGCCGAGGCGGGCCTGGTGCGGGCGCAGGCGCGGCTGGGCCTGGTGCCCGAGGCGGCGGCCCGCACCATCACCGACCTCGCCCGTGCCGAGCACCTGGACGTGGTGGAGATCGCCCGGCTGGCCCGAGGCGCGGCCAATCCGGTGGTGGCGCTGGTCCGGGCGTTCACCGCGCTGGTGGCCGCGGCGGACCCGGCCGCCGCGGAGTATGTGCACCGGGGCTCGACCAGCCAGGACATCATGGACACCGCCGCCATGCTGGTGGCGCGCCGGACCCTCGTGCCCCTGGTGGCGGACCTGGAGCGGATCGCGCGGGCGCTGCGCGAGCTGTCCGTGGCGCACCGGGACACGCTGATGCCCGGCCGTACGCTCGCCCTGCACGCCGTGCCCACCACCTTCGGGCTGAAGGCGGCGGGCTGGCTGAGCGGGGTGGAGGAGGCGGCGGCCCGGCTGGCCCGGATCCGCGACCACGAGCTGCCGGTGCAGCTCGGCGGCGCGGCGGGAACGCTGGCGGGCTACACCGAGTACGCCCTGATGGACCGGGGGACGCGGCCCGGGGCGCCGGGGCCGGGCGAGTTCGCGGAGCGGCTGATGGCGGAGTTCGCCGCGCAGGCCGGGCTGAACGAGCCCGTCCTGCCCTGGCACACCGCCCGTATGCCGATCGCGGGGCTGGCCGCCCAACTGGCCCTGGCCACCGGGGCGCTGGGCAAGATCGCGGTGGATGTGCAGCTGCTGTCGCGCACCGAGACCGCCGAGGTCGCCGAGCCCGCCGCCGAGGGCCGTGGGATGTCCTCCGCGATGCCGCACAAGCGCAACCCCGCCCTGGCCACGCTGGTGCGCTCGGCGGCGCTCCAGGTGCCGGCGCTGGCGAGCGCCGTCATGGGGGGCATGCTCGCGGAGGACGAGCGGCCGGCCGGGGCGTGGCACGCCGAGTGGCTTCCGCTGCGCGAGTGTCTGCGGCTGACGGGCGGGGCGGCGCACACGGCCGTCGAACTGGTCGAGGGGCTGGTCGTCTTCCCGGACCGGATGCGCGCCAATCTGGGGCTGACCGGCGGGCTGATCGTCTCCGAGCGCCTGGCCGCGGCCCTGACCCCGGTGCTGGGCAAGGGCCCCGCGAAGGAGCTGATGAGCCGGGTCTCGGCGGAGGCGGCGCGCGGCGGGCGGACGCTGGGCGAGGTGCTGGCCGCCGCCCCCGAGCTCGCGGGTCGTTTCACACCGGAGGAGCTGGCCGCCCTGCTGGACCCGGCGAACTATCCGGGGGCGGCCGGGCCGCTGGTGGACCGGGCGGTTCAGGAGCACCGGGACCGGTTCTGACGGCCGCTCGTGGAGCGGCGTCGGCCGGGGATGTCACATCCGGGAGGGGCCCGGCGTCTGGGATGCCGAGGCGGAATCCAGACGCCGTGCGCTTGAGGAAGGAAAAGGGAATGCTGGACAGACTGGCCGGTTTCGTCGTGCGGAAGCGCCTGGCGGTGTTGGTCGTCGGCCTGCTGCTCGCCGTGGTCGGCGGGGTGGCGAGTACGACGTTGTTCGACAAGCTGACGGCGGGCGGTTTCGACGATCCGAAATCGGAGTCATCGCGGGCGATCACCGCGCTGGACAAGAGGTTCGGGCAGGGGCTGCCCAATCTCACGCTGCTGGTGACGTCGAAGGGGCGGGTGGACGACCCGTCGGTGACGGCGGCGGGCACCGAGCTGACCCGGAAGCTGGGCAAGGAACCCGGAGTGGCGAACGTCAGCTCCTACTGGACCACCGGGAAGGCCCCGCAGCTGCGCGGCAAGAGCGGTCACAAGGCCCTGATCATGGGCACGGTCACCGGGGACGACACCACGTCGCAGAAGCGCGTCGCCGAGCTGGCGGACCGTTACGAGGGCTCGCGGGACGGGCTGGAGGTGAAGCTCGGCGGCTATACGAAGTTCCAGCGGGAGCTGCTGGAGCAGGGCCAGAAGGACGCCACGGCCGGTGAGACGGTCGCCATCCCGATCACCCTGGTCGCCCTGGTGTTCATCTTCGGCAGCGCGGTGGCCGCGGCGCTGCCGCTGGCCGTCGCCCTGGTGGCGATGATGCTGACGATGGGGCTGACGTGGATCCTGGCGAGCGTCACGACGGTCGGCTCGCTCGCGGCGAGCGTGGTGACCCTGCTGGGCCTGGGCCTGGCCATCGACTACAGCCTGCTGATGGTCAGCCGCTACCGCGAGGAGCTGCGGTCGGGGCTCGCCCCGCCGGACGCCATCCGGGCGACGCTGACCTCCGCCGGGCGCACCGTGACCTTCTCGGCGCTGACCGTGGCCGTCTCGTCCCTGGCCATGGCCTGGTTCCCGCTCCAGGCGGTGCGGTCCATGGGCTATGCGGGGGCGCTCACGGCGCTGCTGTCCGGCGCGTCCTCGCTCATCGTGCTGCCGGCGCTGCTCGCGCTGCTCGGTGACCGGATCGAGAAGGGCCGGGTGTTCCGCGGGCGGCGGACCGCGACGGCCGGTGGGGCGAGTCCCGAGGCGGCCGCCCGGAGCGTGGAGAGCGGCTTCTGGCACCGGCTGGCCACCACCGTGATGCGGCGCCCGGTGCCGATCGTGACCATCGTGACCGCGTTCCTGCTGCTGCTCGGCGCGCCGTTCCTCGGCATCAACCTCGGCATGCCGGACGAGCGGGTGATGCCCGCGTCCTCGTCGGCACGTCAGGTGGCCGACACCGTACGCGCCGAGTTCGACAGCAGTGAGCAGAACGCGCTCCAGGTCGTGGCGCCCGAGGGCGGCTCCGACCGGGCGGCCGTCGGCGCGTACGCGAAGCGGCTGTCGCGGCTGCCGCATGTGGCCGCTGTGCGCACCGCCACCGGCGCCTACGCCGAGGGCCGCCAGGCCGCCCCGCCCGACCAGCGGTACGCGCGCTTCGCCTCGGGCGACGCCGTCTACTTCTCCGTGGTGCCGGAGACGGCCAGCGCGGACGACGCGGACCGGCTGGTCGGCGAGATCCGCTCGCAGAAGGCGCCGTTCGAGGCGCTGGTGGGCGGGGCCGCGGCCACCAACCACGACGCCGCGGCGGCGCTGGAGAAGTGGCTTCCGTACGCCCTGGGCACGGTGCTGCTGACCATGCTGGTGCTGCTGTTCCTGGTGACCGGAAGCGTGATGCTGCCGTTCCTCGCGCTGGTGCTCAGCGCGCTGAGCCTGACGGCCACCTTCGGCGCGCTGGTGTGGGTCTTCCAGGACGGCCATCTCGGGGGGCTGTTCGGCGACTTCACCCCGACCGGCAACATCGCCGCCACGATCCCGGTGATGCTCTTCGGCCTCGCCTTCGGCCTCGCGATGGACTACCAGGTCTTCCTGTTGTCCCGGATGCGCGAGGAGTACGAGCTGACCGGCTCGCCGACGGCCGCCGTCGCCCAGGGGCTGGAACGCACCGGCCGCATCGTGACCGCGGCGGCGGTGGCGATCTCGGTGGTCTTCCTGGCCTTCACCGTCTCCGGCATCTCGCTGGTGAAGGCGTACGGGGTCGGGCTGCCGCTGGCCGTGCTGATGGACGCGACGCTCATCCGGGGAGCCGTGCTGCCCGCCGCGATGCGGCTGGGCGGGCGCGCCACCTGGTGGGCCCCGGCGCCGCTGCGGCGGCTGCACAGCCGGTACGGCCTGCGCGAGGAGCCCTCGGCCCCGGCCCCCCGGCGCGACGGCGACCGGGCGCTGACCGGCTGACCGGCTGACCGGCCCAGCGCGTATGGCGGCTCGAATCCGCCGTCCATGACGACGCAGGCGTCTCAAGTCCGCCGTCCATGACGACGCAGGCGGTTCACGGGTCCGCCGCCCGGCACCCCGGGCGGCGGACCCGCCGCACGCGGGCGGCCTCCTGGCACGGGCCGTTTCACGCCGTCGCCCCCACGGGCCGTCTCACGCAGGCCGCCTTCGGGATGTCCGGCGAGTCTGTCCCCTCCCTGCCCCTTCCCGGCACCTGACGATATGCGGCTCCGCCGCGTGGGGGGCTCCGCCCCTGG
>NZ_JAAAYH010000224.1:0-14821 GCF_018035285.1 Streptomyces sp. MK37H
CCCCCTGCTGGAGCGGGGTCTTTCGCGCCTTCCGGCGTGTCCGCTACTTTAGCGAATTTCCCTCTCGACTCCTAATCGGAGCCCCGGGCCTTGATTTCGCGCAGCGAAACAGGACCCTGTTTGGGAATCGTCGTAGTGGTTGGCCGCTCCGGGGCCGCGGTGACTCGATCCTGGAATCGTGACGACAGCGCTGCCCGTCTCAAGCGGCTCGGGCTACGTTAGGCGTCCCGTCCAGCGGAGTCAAGTTCCGACCTGACGGCGCGTCGAATTCCGGCGACGCGGGGTGTGGGCCCGGTAGGGGCTCACCGAGGGATCGCCGTCGATCCAGAAGCGCCAGGGGTGGGTTGCGCCCTCGCCGCCCACACCGGTGCGCGGACCGCTGAGCACCTGCTCCGGCCGGGCGGGGTGGCCGGTGAGTATGCCGAGCGGGGAGTCGGGGCCCCCGCACACATCGCTGCCGTCCAGCCTGCGGTCCACTCCCAGGGCCGTGGCCAGCCGGGCCGGGCCCTTGGCCAGCTCATGGTCGTTGCGCGCCTTCGGCCTGCGCTGATGGGCCCGCTCATGGCCGTCCAGCACCTCGCCCGCGCGCAGCAGCACCCCGCTGGCATGGCCTTCCGGTCCGCAGACCAGGTTGAGGCAGTGCCACATGCCATAGGTGAAGTAGACATACGCATGCCCCGGGGGGCCGAACATCACGGCGTTGCGCTCGGTGCGGCCACGGTAGGCGTGCGAGCCGGGGTCCGCCGGGCCCGCGTACGCCTCGACCTCGGTCAGGCGCAATTCGATCGGTCCGTCCGGGGTACGCCGGACCAGGACGCGGCCCAGGAGGTCGGGCGCGACCTCGAGGACGGGCCGGTCGAAGAAGGCACGGTCGAGGGGGGTGCGGTCAGGTCCTGCTGTCACGCGCCCCGAGCGTAGTGGAACAGATATGAACCGGTGGTTGGAGGCGGCACCGGTCCGCTGGAAGGGTATGAGCCGCGGAACCGTCCACGGCTGTTTCGCGTTTCTAGGTGTCAACAGTGATCGAATGCGATCGAGTCAAGACGCAGTCGCGTCCTTGAGAGGAAGAACATGGGCTTCAAGAAGCTGCTCGCGAGTATGGGTGCCGGTGGCGCTTCGGTGGAGACGGTGTTGACCGAGGAGAACGTCGTCCCGGGCGGCATTGTGCAGGGCGAGGTCCGCATCCAGGGCGGCTCGGTCGCACAGCAGATCGAGGGGCTCTCGGTCGGCCTGCAGGCGCGGGTCGAGGTGGAGGGCAACGACCAGGAGTACAAGCAGGACGTGGAGTTCACCCGGCAGCGGCTGGGCGGCGCGTTCGAGGTGCAGCCGGGCGCGGTGCACGCGGTGCAGTTCGGCCTGGAGATTCCGTGGGAGACCCCGATCACCATGTTCATGGGCCGCCATCTGTCCGGCATGAACGTGGGGGTGACCACCGAGCTGGCGATCGCGCGCGCGGTGGACTCGGGCGACCTGGACCCGGTCAATGTGCATCCGCTCCCCGCCCAGCAGGCGATCCTGGACGCCTTCGGCGCCCTCGGCTTCCGGTTCAAGAGCGCCGACCTGGAGCGCGGGCACATCCGTGGCACCCGCCAGCGGCTGCCCTTCTACCAGGAGATCGAGTTCTACGCGCCTGAGCAGTACCGGGGCCTTAACCAGGTGGAGTTGTCCTTCGTCGCGGACGACCGCGAGATGGATGTGGTGCTGGAGATGGACAAGAAGCCGGGGCTGTTCTCCGAGGGCAGTGACACCTACCGGTCGTTCACGATGAACCTGACCACCTTCCAGGACACCGACTGGGCCGCCTATCTGAACCAGTGGCTCGCCCAGGTCGGCGGCAAGCGCAACTGGTTCTGAGGTTTCCCTCCCGGGACCGGACCTCCGCGCGGGGCGTGCACCGAGGGCAGCTCGGTGCACGTCCCGCGTTCGTGTGCGAGGGGCGCCCGCCGGCCCCGGCAGACGCCGCCCTCGTACCGTCAGGGGCCGTCGTCGTAGCGCACCACCAGGGGCCGTCCCCGCGCCGCCCAGTACGCCTCCGCGTCGGCCAGGATGTCGGCCGCGATCGCGGCGGCGTCGGGGTCCGCGTCGCGGAAGGCCGGCCAGCCCTGGATGTCCAGCAGACAGCCGCTGGGCTCGCCGCCCTCTGCCCACCAGGACAGATCGGTGACGCAGTCGGCGAGGGCATCCCAATTTCGCCCGTACCAGTCGGGAAAGCGCAGGTCCCGGGCGCAGCGGGCGAGGAAGCCGTCCTTGTCCGTCACGCCGTCGAGGCGCAGGTGGAGGGCGAGGGTGGGGCCGGTCATGGGCGCCATGGTGCCAGCCCGCCGGGTACCGGTCTCGTTAGGCTGGCCGCGGAGATGATCCACTGCGACTTCGAGGAGGTTCTCGACGTGTCCGAGCAGAACCGGGCCCCGCTCCCCCACGACTTCCATCCGCCGGTGCCGTCGTTCACCGTGGTGAGCGACGATGTGGCACCGGGCGGCACGCTCAAGTCCGCCCAGGTGCAGGCGGAGGGGAACACCTCTCCGCAGCTGCGCTGGGAGGGTTTCCCGGAGGGGACGAAGAGCTTCGCCGTCACCTGCTTCGACCCGGACGCGCCGACGGGCAGCGGGTTCTGGCACTGGGTGGTGTTCGACATTCCGGCCACGGTCACCGAGCTTCCGGCGGGTGCGGGCAGCGGTGGCTTCACGGGCCTGCCCGAGGGTGCCGTACAGGCGCGCAATGACTACGGGACCCGTGACTTCGGCGGGGCCGCGCCGCCGCCCGGGGACGGTCCGCACCGCTATGTGTTCACCGTCTACGCGGTGGACGCCGAGAAGCTGGGCCCGGACGCGGACGCCTCGCCCGCGGTGGTCGGCTTCAATCTGCGGTTCCACACGCTGGGGCGGGCCCAGCTGATCGGGGAGTACGAGGTGCCGGCCGCGGGCTGACGCGGCGAAATTGCGTTGTTCTCGGCCAGGCTCCCGGCCAGAGTTGATCCCGGTCCCGCCGATCTCCGGCACGGGACCGGGACACCGGGATGCGGGGGTGGTCGGGATGCGCGAGACGCTGGTTCTGAACGCGAGCTTCGAGCCGCTGGCGACGGTCACGCTGCGGCGCGCCGTGGTGCTGGTCCTCCAGGACAAGGCCGTCGTCGAACACGCCCACCCGGGGCTGCGGGTGCGGGCCGCGGATGTCGATCTGCCGCTGCCGCGGGTGATCCGGCTCTGCCGTTACGTACGGGTGCCGTTCCGAAGACGTGCCCCGTGGTCGCGGCGCGGGGTGCTGGTCCGGGACCAGCACCGGTGCGCGTACTGCGGCCGCCGGGCGACGACCGTGGACCATGTGGTGCCGCGGTCGCGCGGGGGCGGGGACACCTGGCTGAATACGGTCGCCTCGTGCGCCGAGGACAACCACCGTAAGGCGGACCGGACTCCGGAGCAGGCGGGGATGCGACTGCTCAAGGCGCCGTTCGAGCCGACGCCTTCGGATGCGCTGCTGCTGGCGCTGGGGGCGGCGGAGCGGGACGGTCTGCCGGAGTGGCTCGCGCTGCCTGCCTGAGTCTCGTCCCCTGGCAGAAGGCGCCAAGGGGCCGTCCCGCCGCCGTCCGTTCAGTCGATCGTGGGCTGTTCGCGGCGCGGGGCGGGCTCCTTACCGGTGCCACCGGGGGTGCCGCCGCCGTTTCCGCCGCCGGTCAACGGGCCGAAGTTGCCCATGGCCCCGCCGAGGCCCTTGAGGGCGTCGCCGATCTCGCTGGGCACGATCCAGAGCTTGTTGGCGTCGCCCTCGGCGATCTTCGGCAGCATCTGGAGGTACTGGTACGAGAGCAGCTTCTGGTCCGGGTCTCCGGCGTGGATGGACTCGAAGACCGTACGGATCGCCTGGGCCTCGCCCTCGGCGCGCAGCGCGGCGGCCTTGGACTCACCCTCGGCCCGCAGGATCGCGGACTGCTTCTCACCCTCGGCGCGCAGGATCTCGGACTGCCGGACACCTTCGGCCTGGAGGATCGCGGCGCGCTTGTCACGGTCGGCGCGCATCTGCTTCTCCATCGAGTCCTGGATGGAGGTGGGCGGCTCGATGGCCTTGAGCTCGACGCGGTTGACGCGGATGCCCCACTTGCCGGTGGCCTCGTCCAGGACGCCGCGCAGCGCCGCGTTGATCTCCTCGCGGGAGGTCAGGGTGCGCTCGAGGTCCATGCCACCGATGATGTTCCGCAGGGTGGTGACGGTCAGCTGCTCGATCGCCTGGATGTAGCTGGCCACTTCGTAGGTGGCGGCGCGGGCGTCGGTCACCTGGTAGTAGATGACGGTGTCGATGTTCACCACCAGGTTGTCCTGGGTGATCACCGGCTGCGGGGGGAAGGGCACGACCTGTTCACGGAGGTCGACGCGGTTGCGGATCGAGTCGATGAACGGGACGACGATGTTCAGGCCCGCGTTGAGGGTGCGTGTGTAGCGTCCGAAGCGCTCCACGATGGCGGCACTGGCCTGCGGGATGACCTGGATCGTCTTGATCAGTGCGATGAAGACCAGCACCACGAGGATGATCAGGACGATGATGATCGGTTCCACTGCGGCTCCCCGTGCCCTTCATGCGGCGATTCGGATGGTCGGGATGATCAAGTCTGGCGGTTCCCGAGGGTGGAGTCTGTCAGATCCATGGTCGACTCCGCAGCTCAACCGGGGCGCCCTCAACTCTTGGTAGGACACTCCCGGTACGGCGTCTACATGACGACGGCCGTCGCACCGTCGATCTCCACTACGTCGACCTGCTGCCCTGGTTCGTAAGCCTGGTCGGGGTCGAGCGAGCGCGCGGACCACACCTCGCCCGCGAGCTTGATCCGGCCGCCTCCGCCGTCGTCGACGCGCTCGAGGACGACGGCCTGGCGGCCTTTCAGCGCCTCGATGCCGCTGCGCAGCTCGGGCTGCTGACGGCGGCTGCGGACCGCCATCGGGCGTACGACGGCGACCAATGCCACGGAGACGGCGCAGAAGACGACGACTTGAAGCACGATGCCGCCGCCGAGCGCGTCAGTGATGGCACCGGCCACGGCGCCGACCGCGACCATCCCGAATTCGGGCATCGCGGTCAGCACGAGCGGGATGCCCAGTCCTACGGCGGCGATCAGCCACCACACCCACGGATCCACATGGTCATGGTAGTTGTCCCAAGTCGCCGGGGACAGTGCGCGGATCACCTGCCGGTGGCACGGTGGGCGCAGGGGGCGGACATCAGGTCAGCGGCAGGCCCTGGGCGGTCCAGCGGTCGCCGTTGCGCTCGACGACCAGCGGGAGTCCGAAGCAGCGGGAGAGGTTGCGGGAGGTCAGTTCGGTCTCGACCGGGCCCGCGGTGAGCACCTTCCCCTGGCGGATCATCAGAACATGGGTGAAGCCGGGGGGGATTTCCTCGACATGATGTGTCACCATGATCATCGACGGGGCGAGCGGGTCGCGGGCGAGCCGTCCGAGGCGGCGGACGAGGTCCTCGCGGCCACCGAGGTCGAGTCCGGCCGCGGGCTCGTCGAGGAGCAGCAGCTCGGGGTCGGTCATCATGGCGCGGGCGATGAGGGTGCGCTTGCGCTCGCCCTCGGAGAGGGTGCCGAACTTCCGGTCGAGGTACTCGGTCATGCCGAGGCGGTCGAGGAAGGCGCGGGCGCGGGTCTCGTCGACCGCGTCGTAGTCCTCCTGCCAGTGGGCCGTCATGCCGTACGCGGCGGTGAGGACGGTCTGCAGGACGGTCTGGCTGCGGGGCAGCTTCTCGGCCATGGCGATGCCCGCCATGCCGATGCGCGGGCGCAGCTCGAAGACGTCGACGCCGCCGAGCCGCTCGCCGAGGATCCGGGCGGTTCCGCCGCTCGGGAAGAGATAGCTGGACGCGAGATTGAGGAGGGTGGTCTTGCCGGCGCCGTTGGGCCCGAGGATGACCCAGCGCTCTCCTTCTTTGATCGACCAGGAGACCTCGTCCACCAGAGCCCGCCCATCGCGGACCACCGATACGTCCAGCAGCTCCAGAACCTCGCTCATGAGCGCGTTGTCTCCCATTGCAGTCTCGAGTCGTGCGTGCGCCTGTGGGCGCAGCCCCCTGAGGAAAACCTACGCCACACGTTGTCGGTGACAGTCCTTAGGCTGGTGCCATGCTCGATGAACCACGTTCAGGGCGCCTCGCGGCTTGGGGAAATGCCCTTCTCGCCGGACTTGTCTCCCCCGATGAGGCGGCGCACCGCATCGCGGGTGAGGACACGTCGCACCGGGTGGCCGGGCTTCCGGGGGAGTCCGGGCAGGTGGGGCTCACATTGGCGCTGGGGCGGCTGCGGGCGCTCGGGACCAAGGGGCTGCGGGTGGCGCTGCCCATAGCGGGGCACCCCCTGGGGCTGAGCGGTCCGCCGGAGTTCAACGCCCACGCGCTCGACGCGGGCGAGGCGGTGATCGCCACCGGGGCGGCGCTCGGTCTGGTGCCCGAGGTATCGGCGGCCGGGCCCGAGGGCGATCAGCACATCGAGGTGGTGTGGCGGTGTCAGGCCGTGCGGGAGGCGCCGCCGGCCGATGTGCCGTCGCTGAGCGAGGCCGAGCGGGAGCTGGCGGAGGCGCTGCGGGAGGCCACGGAGGTGCTCTCGCGGCTGAACGTGGCGGGGGCGGGCCCGGTGGCCGAGGCGGCCCTGGAGGCGTATCGGGCGCGGGCCGAGCGGGGGCGCGAGGTGCTGGCCCCGGGCTATCCGCCGCGGGCCATACGGGTGCTGGAGCTGGCGCAGCGGGTGGGTGCGCTGGTGGACATCGCGTACATGGCGGGCGGGGACGGCCGGGAGCACGGCGGGGCGGTGAGCGCGTCGGAGATCACGGCGCGGGCCGAGGCGCTGCGGCCGGTGGAGCGCACCTCGCGGCGGGCCCAGGTGGCGGCGTACAACGCGTATGTGGAGGAGCGGGAGCGGGGCGGCCTGTGACCACCGCGGGCCTCTGACCACCGCGGGGGCTGTCGCGGGGCCCGGAGGCTGACATGGGGCCGGCCCCGGAGGCGGGTGCCTCCGGGGCCGGCCGGTGGTGCGTCGGGATATCCGCCAGGGGGTCGGTCAGCGGCCGCAGGGAACGCCGAAGGCGGGGTTCATGGCCCCGATGACCGAGATGGTGTTGCTGCAAGCGTTCACGGGCACGTGGATGGGCGCCTGAATGTTGTTGCCGGAAACGACACCCGGGGACGTCATCGCCCCACCGTCAGCCTGGGGGCCCTGGGCGGAGGCGACACCGGCACCGGCGACGGCGAGTCCGCCGGCCACGATCGTGAGGGCAGCGAACCTCTTGATGTTCTTCACTTCTCAAGACCCTTCATTCATCAACGCATCACCGCGGCGGTCCGCCGCGGTACGCCGTGAAGAACGGCCCGGCAGATGGCGAGTTGCGCTGTTCGAGTGATCGCCACACGTTGGTGTGATTTCACGGAGAAACGCTGTTCATGCTCCGATCCCGTGCCGTACCGCCCATAGAGCGGCCTGAGTGCGATCGGCAAGGTCCAATTTCATAAGAATGTTGGACACATGGGTCTTTACGGTCTTTTCGGACAACACCAGCGCACGGGCGATCTCCCGGTTGGACCGGCCATCCGCGATCAGTGCCAGCACCTCGCGTTCGCGCTCGGTGAGCGACCCGCCGCGCCCCTGGCCGCCGCCGCCCTCCTGGGAGAGCAGCGCGAGGGCCACCTCGGGCTGGAGCAGTACATGCCCGGAGTGGACGGACCGGATGGCGCGGGCCAGCGCCTCGGGGTCCACGTCCTTGTAGACATAGCCCGCGGCGCCCGCGCGCAGGGCGGGGACCACGGTGCGCTTCTCGGTGAAGCTCGTCACCACCAGCACCCGGGCGGGGTTGTCGAGGTCGCGCAGGGTGCGCAGCGCCTCGATCCCGTCGAGGCCGGGCATCTTCACGTCCATGAGGACGACGTCGGGGCGCAGCCCCTCGGCGCGGGCGACGCCCTCCTCGCCGTCCGACGCCTCCCCGACCACCTCGATGTCGTCCTGGACCTGGAGGAAGGTCCGCAGACCGCGCCGCACCACCTGGTGGTCGTCGACGAGCAGCACCCGAATCCGTCCCGGGTCAGCCACCGGGCACCTCCATCTCGATCACGGTGCCCTTGCCGGGCGCCGACTCCACCGTCAGACCGCCGCCGACCCCGTCGGCCCGGTACCGCATCGACACCAGCCCGAGGTGGCGCCCGGCGCGCCGTACGGCCGAGGGGTCGAATCCCCTGCCGTCGTCGGCGACGCGGAGCCGGGCGCCCTGGCCGTGCCGGGCGAGGGTGACGTCCACCTGCCGCGCGTCGGCGTGGCGCAGCGCGTTGTGCAGGGCCTCCTGGGCCACCCGCAGCACGGCCTCCTCCTGGGCGGCGGGCAGCGCCCGTACGCCCTGGCAGGCGAAGGTGACACGCGCGGAGTGGGCCCGGTCGAGCACCTGCACCTGGGTCCTGAGGGTCGCCACGAGGCCGTCCTCGTCGAGGGCGGCGGGGCGCAGCTCCACGACGGCGGAGCGCAGCTCGTCGGCGGCCTCGGCGGCGAGCAGCGCGATCTGCTGGAGCTCGTCCTTGGCACGGCCGGGGTCGCGGTCCACCAGGGCCGTGGCCGCCTGGGCGGTCAGCCGCAGCGAGAAGAGCTTCTGGGAGACCGCGTCGTGCAGCTCATGGGCGAGCCTGGCCCGCTCCCCCGCGATGGTGAGCTCGCGGCTGCGCTCGTAGAGCCGGGCGTTGGTCAGGGCGATGGCGGCGTGCTGGGCCAGGATGGACAGCAGCTCCTCGTCCTCGGCGGTGAAACCGCAGCCGCCCTCCGGCTTGGGGCATCGCTTGTTGGCGAGGAATACCGCGCCGAGAACTTCATCGCCGTCGGCAATGGGAAGTCCCAAGAAATCCGACATAACGGGATGAGCTGATGGCCACCCCTCAAAACGGGCATCCAGCCGCACATCGGAGAGTCGCTGTGGAGTGGCGTCCTTGAGCATCGCGGCGAGAATGCCGTGCTGCCGGGGCAGCGGCCCGATGGCCTTCCACTGCTCCTCACTCACCCCATCTACTACGAACTGGGCGAAACCTCCGTGATCATCCGGAACCCCCAGAGCGGCATACTCCGCATCGAGCAGCTCACGGGCGGACACAACGATGGTCTTTAGGACATCACGGACTTCCAGATGTCGGCTCATGGCGAGCAGTGCCGCGCTCACCCGGCTCAGCCCGGCCTCGGCTCCGCCGCCCCGTCCTTTCGTCATGGGCATTACCGTACCCACCGCCATCCGGTGGGCATATCGGCCGGTCGGCGGCCACCTGATAAGACCTGAGCCCTAGGTCGAACGGCGCACACGAGGCCCCCAAAAGGGGCTGTTACAGGGGTGGAAAAAACAAACACCCTGAGCATTTGCGTGGGCACAGCGCGCAATATGAGAAGCTCCGCGATGTGAGCCCGGACACACGACCTATATCAGGTACGAACGTGCTTAGTGGACGTTTCATAGGCGACTGAGCGGGGATGACGGCCGTCCGCGTGGGCATGAACGGCCTACTTATCCACTAAGCAGCATCGTATGTCACGCCTTTGCGACAACTTTTTGCGGCAGCTAAGAATTTCACCCAGTCGCACGGCGCCGTAGATCCAGGAACGGCGCTCTGCGCGCCGATTTGGCCTGCGACTCAAGCGATTGGAAGAGGTCTACTCCGCCATGCCCCTGCCCCACATCCCCGGTTACAACCGTCTCACCAAGACGCACAAGTACTCCGCCGCCGGAATCGCAGCCGCCGGTGCGGCCGCCATAGCCTTCGCGGTCGTCCCCGGTGGTGACGCCGGTGCCAAGACCACGGCCCAGGACCTGCCGAACAAGCCGGTCGCCCTCACCTCTCAGAAGGCCGACGCCCAGGCCCACCACGAGGTCCTGGCGAAGCAGTCCGCCCTCGCCGCGAAGCAGGCCAAGGACGAGGCCGCGAAGAAGGCCGCCGCCAAGAAGGCCGCGGCGGAGGCCGCCGCGAAGAAGGCCGCTGAAGAGGCCGCCGCGAAGAAGGCCGCCGAAGAGGCCGCCGCCAAGAAGGCCGCCGAGGCCAAGGCCGCCAAGGAGCGCGCCGCCAAGCAGGCCGCGAGCCGCTCCGCCACGCGTATCGAGACGGTCGCCGCCGAGAAGAAGACCTACCCGGACAACCTCGACGGCTGGATCCGGGAGTCCCTCGACATCATGAAGGAGAAGGGCATCCCCGGCTCCTACGAGGGCATCCACCGCAACATCATCCGGGAGTCCGGCGGCAACCCGCGCGCCATCAACAACTGGGACATCAACGCCCGGAACGGCGTGCCCTCCAAGGGCCTGCTCCAGGTAATAGCCCCGACCTTCCAGGCCTACCACGTCGAGGGCACCTCCTGGGACCCGTACGACCCGGTCGCGAACATCACCGCCGCCTGCAACTACGCCGCCGACCGGTACGGCTCGATGGACAACGTGAACGGCCCGTACTAAACCCGGACGGTCCGTCAAGAACCCGGCGTCGCGACGCCGAAGGGCGACGGCACCCCCTGTGTGCGAGGGGTGCCATCGCCCTTTTCCGTAGCCGTGCTTTTCGTGGCCGTATTTCCGCGGCCGTGTTTTCGTGACCGCGTTCTCGGGACCGCCGTGGCGGCTACTTGCGCATGACCTCCGGCTCATGGCGGCGCAGCAGCCGTGCTACCGCGATGCCGCACACGATGCCCAGGACGATCAACGCGACCATGTCGATGCCCCACTGGGTGGTGGTGTGCTCCCACAGCGGGTCGGTGTCCAGAGGCTTCTTGCTGTCCCACGGCGCCATCATGTGACCGGCGCCCGGGCCGAGGTCCAGCGTGGCACCGGCCGCGCCGATCGCCCAACGGGACGGCATCAGCCAGGCGAACTGCTCCACACCCGGCGATCCGAAGATCTTGAACAGCACACCGGTGAAGACCACCTGGACGATCGCGAACATGACCAGCAGCGGCATGGTCTTCTCCGCGGTCTTCACCAGGGACGAGATGACCAGGCCCACCATCATCGAGGTGAAGCCGATCGCGATCACGGCCACGCAGAGCTCGGCGGCCGGCGGCATCAGCAGGCCCTCTTCGGGCAGCTTGCGCGTCGAGAGACCGATGGCGGAGATGATGACGCCCTGGCATGCGGTGATCACCCCGAGCACGATCACCTTGGACATCAGATACGCGGAGCGGGACAGGCCGACCGCCCGTTCCCGTTCGTAGATGACCCGTTCCTTGATCAGTTCTCGTACGGAGTTGGCCGCGCCGGTGAAGCACATGCCGACCACAAGGATCAGCAACACCGTCCCGGCGGCCTGGTTGAAACTGCCCTTCGGGGCCATCTGGAGGCCGAACTTCGCGGGGATGACAACGCTCACCGCCCCCAGCACAGCGGGCAGGATCACCATCAGCCCCATGAAGCCCTTGTCGGAGCCGATCACCGACAGATAGCGGCGGATCAGCGTCCACAGCTGGGATCCCCAGCTCTGCGACTTCTGCATCCGGGCCGGCGGCGCCTGGACGTTCACCGACTGCGGGGCCACGGAGTCGAGGTCCGCCGCGTACATCTGGTAGTGCTGCGAACCGCGCCAGCGGCCCGCCCAGTCGTAGTCGCGGTAGTTCTCGAACGCCGAGAAGACATCCGCCCAGGTGTCGTAGCCGAAGAAGTTGAGCGCCTCGTCCGGCGGGCCGAAGTAGGCGACCGAACCGCCCGGCGCCATCACCAGGAGCTTGTCGCACAGCGCCAGCTCGGCCACCGAGTGGGTGACCACCAGCACCGTACGGCCGTCGTCGGCCAGACCGCGCAGCAGCTGCATGACATCGCGGTCCATGCCCGGGTCGAGACCGGAGGTCGGCTCGTCCAGGAAGATCAGCGACGGCTTGGTGAGCAGCTCCAGCGCGACCGAGACCCGCTTGCGCTGACCGCCGGAGAGGGCGGTGACCTTCTTCTCCCGGTGGATGTCCAGCTTGAGCTCGCGCAGCACCTCGTCGATCCGGGCCTCGCGCTCGGCCTCGGCGGTGTCACCGGGGAAGCGGAGCTTGGCGGCGTAGCGGAGGGCCTTCTGGACGGTCAGCTCCTTGTGGAGGATGTCGTCCTGGGGCACCAGACCGATGCGCTGGCGCAGCTCGGCGAACTGCTTGTAGAGGTTCCGGTTGTCGTAGAGGACATCGCCCTGGTTGGCCGGGCGGTAGCCGGTGAGCGCCTTCAGCAGCGTGGACTTACCGGAGCCGGACGGGCCGATGACCGCGACGAGGGACTTCTCCGGGACGCCGAAGGAGACGTCCTTGAGGATCTGCTTGCCGCCGTCGACCGTCACCGTCAGATGGCGGGCCGAGAAGGAGACCTCACCTGTGTCGACGAACTCCTCGAGGCGGTCGCCGACCAGCCGGAAGGTGGAGTGACCGACGCCGACGGTGTCGGTGGGGCCGATGATCTGCTGCCGGACCGGCTGACCGTTGACATAGGTGCCGTTGTGGCTGCCCAGGTCGCGTATCTCGAAGCGGCCGTCGGGCAGCGCCTGGAACTCGGCGTGGTGGCGCGAGACCTGGAGATCCGAGACGACCAGGTCGTTCTCCAGCGCACGACCGATGCGCATCACCCGGCCGGCGGCCAGCTGGTGGAAGGTGGTCGGGCTGCGGTCGCCCTGGGCGGTCGCGGTGCCGGCCGGGCCGGAGGAGCCGGCGCCGGGGCGGCCCTGCGCGAGGTTGCTCTGCGGCGCCTGGGGCTGCGGCTGCTGATGCGGCTGGGGGGCCTGCTGATGCGGCTGCTGATGGGGCGCCTGCTGCTGCGGGATGAACGGCTGCTGCTGATGCGGGGCCTGGGGCTGCTGCCAGCCTTGGGGCTGCGCCTGGGGCTGCCCTTGGGGCGGCTGCCCGCCCTGCTGCGGCCAGCCGCCGGGGGCGGGCTGCTGCGGCGGCGGCTGGGCGGGGGGCTGCTGACCCTGGTGAGCCTGCTGGCCCTGCTGGGGCATGCCCATCGCCGCCTGCTGGCCGTACGCGCCCGCGGCACCCATCGAGGGGGCACCGCCAGAAGGGGCACCGCCACCGGAGACGCTGAGCCGGGGGCCATCGGCGGCATTGCCGAGATGGACGGCCGAACCAGGACCGATTTCCACCTGTTGGATTCTCTGGCCCTGCACATAGGTGCCGTTGGTGGAACCCTGATCCTCAATGATCCAACTGCGCCCACCCCAGCGCACCGTGGCATGTCGCCAGGAGACCCTGGCGTCGTCCAGCACCATGTCGCCCTGCGGGTCACGCCCGAGGCTGTACGACCTGGATGGATCAAGTGTCCAGGTCTGTCCGTTCAATTCCAGTACGAGTTCCGGCACTCCATGCCCCACTAGTTGTCCCCCGAGCTACCCCCTGACACAGGGAGTCTAGGGATGGCGAACATCGTGAGGAACTATTTCAGGCTCAGTCCCTTCACCGGAAGTCGGGTTTGGCAAGACCGCATCTCGGGCGTCATTGACTCATCCGAAAGGCCCTCGGAAAGTGGTAAGCGCTGACGGATAGTGCGGATCATGGTTTATCCGGGCAACTCGCGACGATCGGGGGGTCGGCGGTATGAGCGCGAGCGGCGGCGTACGAGTGCCCTGGGGACCCGCGCTGCTCGCCGCGATCGCCTCGGTGAGCTGGGCGTTCCTGGCCATGGTCGGTATCGCCGCGCTCGGTCTGCATCTGATTGGCGCGGACGGGGCGGGCGCGCTCGGGCCGATGGCCGCCGCGGCGACGGTGCTGGCGGTCGGCGGTTCCGTCACTCCGTCCGGCGATGTGGGCGTCTTCGGGCTGGAGGGCGCGCAGGCCCATGCCGCCATCGATATCGCGCCACTCGGGGTGAGCCTGGTCGGCGCGCTGCTGCTGGGATGGCTGTTCGTACGGTCGTTGCGGGGCGCGGGGGCGGTGATCGGCCGGGCCGAACTCGCGGTGCGGACGGGCCTGGTGGCCCTGCTCTTCCTGCTGTTGCTCGCCGGGCTGACCTGGGTGGGCAACGATACGGTCACGATCGACGGTGCGACGCTCGTCCGCCGCGGCCTCGGCACCGAGCACGCCGAGCACGATCTGCTGAGCCGGCTCCCCGAGCAGCTGGGCGATATCGCGGACATCGGCGGCGGGCTGCTGCCGGACCGGCTGTCCGACCTCGTCGGCGCCAAGGCGTCCGTCGGCTTCACCGTGGCCCCCGGCCGCTCGCTGCTGGGCGGTGCGGTGTGGGTCGTCGCCGTCCTGCTGCTCGCGCTGCTCGCCTCGCGCCGTACCCCGCTGCCGCCCGGCATGCGGGGGCTGCACCGCACGGTCCGGCCGGCGGTGTCCGCGCTGTGCGGAGTGCTGGTGCTCGCGGTCGGCGCGGGCCTGGTGGCCGGGGTCTACGCGGCGATCGGGGACGACCATCCGCGGCTGGTGCTCGGGTCCGCGCTGCTCGGCGCGCCCAACGGGGTGTGGATCGGGGTGCCGCTCGGGCTGTTCGTCCCCTGGTACGGCCGGGCGAGGGGGGCGCTGCGGCATGTGCTGCCCGACCCGGTGGACGATCTGCTCGCCGGTCCGGGCGGGGAGCGGCTCACGGTGGGGCGGCTGGCCGAGCTCGACGGCCGGGTCTGGCTGCTGGTGGTCGCGAGTGTGCTGCTGATGCTCGCCGCCGGGGTGCTCACCGCGGCCCGTACGCCCGTGGGGAGCTCCCGGCCGTCACCCGTGAGGAACTCCCGGCCGTCACCCGTGGGGAACTCCCGGCCGCTCGCCTTCGCGGGGTGGTGTGCGCTGCGGCTGGGCGTGGTGACCGCGCTCGCACTGCCGCTGCTGGTGGGGCTGACCCGGGTCTCGGCGGGGGCGAGCCTGTCCGTGCTCGGCTTCGACGCCTTC
>NZ_JAAAYH010000225.1:0-14788 GCF_018035285.1 Streptomyces sp. MK37H
GGACGACGTCCCGTTCGCTCTCGTCGAAGTAGCCGTCGGCGCAGCCGATGACGATGCCGATCTGGATGACGGCCCGGGCCTCGGCGGGCCTCCTCTTCGCCTTGCCGATCTCCCGCATGGCACTCGCCGTGCCGAGGGTGAAGTCCGTCGTGAGCTCGTCGAGGTGGTCCTCGAAGCGGCGGTGCAGATCGCCCGGGGGGAAGTTCTGGAGCACGTCGTTGGTGGTGATGAGCTGAGCGACGCGCTGCCGCTCGGACGGGTCGATCGTGCCGTCCGCCGCCGCCACCAAGGCGCACATGGCCATGCTCGCGTCCCGGAACGCCCCGCTCTGCAACTCGTGCTTCTTCGCCGTGAGCTGAGCCTGCATCGTCTGGACCGAGTCCTTGAGGCGGTCCCACAGCGTCATCTGCATCTCCTTCTCAGTAATACCTCCATTGTGGGGAGAAAACAGAATCTACATGTTTGTAGAGCGCCGCGCGCCGGAGGCCGCCGAGGATGTCGCGGCATCCTCCGCGGCCGATGGCGCCCCTGGTCCCAGCCCCGCCGCCCCGTGCGTCACAATGACCGCACGAGGCGACGGTAGCCAGGAAGCCGGTGCGAGTCCGGCGCGGTCCCGTCACTGTGGGCACTGCCCCGCCTCCCGCCCCGGCCGGGACCGCCCTGCTGTTCATCAGCCACGACCTGCCCGCAATGCGTGCGCTGACCGAGGAGGCCGCGCTGTTCGACGGCGGCCGCTGTGTGCGGCGCGGGCCCGTCGACGAAGCCCTGCCCGCCGCGTAGCCCGGCGCGCCCGGCGAACGGGCCGCGCGGCGTATGGCGATTCCGGCTCGCGCCACATCACCCTTCCGGCTCGCGGGGCATCTCCGCGAGAGTGGCGCTGACCGTCTCCTCGGAGATCCCGCGCACGAGTCCGGGCCCCTCGGGTCCGTCCAGGACGAACGTCAGCCCATCGGTGGCCTTCTTGTCCAGCCGCATCAGCTCCACCAGCTCGGAGACGGAGACATGCGGGGGCAGCCCGGTCGGCAGGTCATAGCGGGCGACCACGTCACGGTGCTCGGCGACCCGCTCCGGGCCAATACGCCCCAGCGCGCCGGCGAGCCGCCCGGCGAACACCGTGCCGATGGCCACGCCCTCCCCGTGCCGCAGTGCGAAGCCGGTGGCACGTTCCAGCGCATGCCCCAGCGTGTGGCCGTAGTTGAGCAGGTGGCGCAGGCCCGAGTCGCGTTCGTCCGCGGCGACGACGCCCGCCTTGAGCGTCACACTGGCCGCGATCTGGTCGAGCAACGGCAGCCGGCCGAGATCGGGCGCGCCGATGAAGTGGCAGCGGGCGATCTCACCGAGGCCGTTGCGCCACTCCCGTTCGGGCAGGGTGTCCAGGTGGTCGAGGTCGCAGAGCACGGCCGCGGGCTGCCAGTAGGCACCGACGAGGTTCTTGCCCTCGGGCAGATTGACCGCGGTCTTCCCGCCGACGCTCGCGTCCACCTGGGCCAGCAGCGAGGTCGGCACATGGACGACCGGTGTGCCCCGGTGGTAGAGGGCGGCGGCCAGGCCCACCGTGTCGGTCGTGGTGCCGCCGCCGCAGGACACCACCACATCCGAGCGGGTCAGCCCGAATCCGACGAACCGGCGGCACAGGTCCGTCACGGCGGCCAAGTCCTTGGCCTCCTCTCCGTCACGGGCCTGTACGACGAGCGAGGGCACTCCCGGATCGGGGGTCCGCTCGGGGGGCCGCGCGGTGACCACCACCGCCTTGCGCGCGCCCAGGGCGGCCACCACCCGCGGGAGCAGCCGCTGCACACCGTGTCCGATGTGGACGGTGTACGAGCGTTCGGCCAGCCCGACGGTGACCTGCCGGGAAGCAGACGCGGAACTGGCGGCCGGACTGGAAGTCGACGTGGTCAAGACTGCCTTCCCCTCGCTTGCGCGGCCCCGGCGAGAAGCGTCTCGCCGGGGCCGCGATCGGGTGTGGAGCGCTTGCTAATCCTCTACCGCGATCGCGGCGGCCGGGCAGAGGAACGACGCCTCGGCGACGCTGTCGCGGAGCGCGAGCGGCGGGTTCGGGTCCAGCAGGACGACGGCCCCGTCCTCCTCCCGCTGGTTCGAACACCTCCGGCGCGGCCGGCGCGCAGTGTCCGGCCGCGCAGCACTTCTCCTGATCCACCGAGACCTTCACCATGGTGCTCCCCTCTCCTTCTGTTGTCCGCCCGGCCTCCGGTCCGCGGTCACCGGTCACCGGTCACCGGTCACCAGGCGACGGGCACACGGGCGACGCCGAAGTTCATCGACTCGTACAGGAACGCCAGATCCTCGAACGGAACCTCCAGGCGCAGCGTCGGCAGCCGACGCACCAGGGTCTCCAGGGCGATCTGCAGCTCGACCCGGGCGAGGGTCTGCCCCAGGCACTGGTGCACTCCAAAGCCGAACGCGACATGAGCCGGCCGAACGCCCGCTCGTGGGCGCCCGCGAAGTGGGGATCGCGGTTGGCGCTGGGCAGGTTGATGATCAGCCCCTTCACCGGCCGGGATGAGCACGCCGCCGACCTCGACGTCCTCGATGGCCACCCGTCCGGTGCCCTCCTGGACGATCGTGATGTACCGGAGCAGTTCGTCCACCGCGTTGGGCATCAGCCCGGGGTCCGCCCGCAGCCGGGCGAGCTGGTCGGGGTTTCGCAGCAGCAGGACGGTGGACAGGGCGATCATGTTGGCGGTGGTCTCGTGCCCGGCCAGCAGCAGCACCAGGGCGGTGGCGACCACCTGTTGCCGGGTGAGCGCACCCGTCCGCTCCTGGTCGACGATGAGCCGGCTGAGGAGGTCGTCTCCCGGGGCGGCGCGCTTGGCCGCACACATCCGGGAGACGTAGTCCACCATGACACCGAGCGCGGCACCCATCTCCTCGGTCGACACGGTGAAGTCCATGACGCCCTGCGACGCCCGCTGGAACTCGGCGAAGTCGGCGTCCGAGACCCCCAGCATCACGGCGATCACCTGGGACGGCAGCGGGAAGGCGAAGTCGGCCACCAGGTCGGCCGGCGGCCCCTCGGCGATCAGCCGGTCCAGGAGGCCGTCCACGATGTCCTGGATCATCGGCCGCATCGCCTCGGTGCGCCGGATGGTGAAGTGCGCGGTGAGCATGCGGCGGATCCGGGCGTGCTCCGGATCGTCCATCCTCCCGAGGTTGAACACATCGGCCGGCACCTCGAACTTCACGAAGCGGGGCATCGCCTTGTGGGTGCCGTCGGCGCTGAACCGGTCGTCGCCGAGCACGGTCCGCGCCTCGTGATAGCCGGTGACGAGGAATGGGGTGCTGCCGTCCCACATCCGCACCCGTGTGACGGCGGACCGCTCGCGCAGTTCCTCATATCCCGGCGGGGGTGAGAACGGGCATGCAGCAGCCCGCAGTTCGGGGTAGTCGCGTATCTCGTCCATGCCTGTCCGTCCCGTCAGTCGCTCCATCGCCACCACTGCGCCGCCCTACGGATTGCCAAGTCTGGTCCGCGCGCCCGCTCCCCAGTCCCCTAACCACTCCCCTATCCCCCCTTGCCTCGGGGCGGTCAGCAGGAGGACGCTCCCGTGGCACCTATGAGCAGCCACAGACGGCGTGACCGCTCCTGCCGATTTCCCACCGAGAGCTTGCGATAGATGCGCGTCAGATGCTGCTCCACGGTGCTGACGGTGATGTACAGACTCTTGGCGATCTGCCGGTTGGTCATTCCGGACGCCGCCAGCGTGGCCACGCGCCACTCGGCCTCCGACAGTACGGGTTGCTCGGCGCTCTCGGCCGTTGTTCCGGGGGCGTCGTCCTCGGCGTGTTCGGACTCCCCGGCATCCTTGGGCAGTTGAGAGCTCCCGACGCTCTCAACACCGTCCACGACAAGCTCTCGTCGGCTTTCGTGCTGGGCGCTCATCCCGCACTCGTCCATCAGCTTCTGCGCCTCATGCCAGGTGGTGCGCGCCTGTTGGGTCTCCCCGGTGCTGAGGTAGTCCCGGCTGAGCTCGGCCAGCGTGCGGGCGAGTTCATAGCGGTCGCCCTGCTCGCGCAGGCACTTGGCGGACTGGTAGAGGAGCAGCCTGCGCTTGTCCGGGTCCTCGGCCATGGCCAGGATGCGCAGCGCTCTGCCCCGGGTGCTCAAGGGCCGGTCGGGCGACAGCTTGAGTTCTTCCAGGGCGAGTCTCTTGGCCTCCGCCGGTTCATGGACCCGCAGATAGGCCTCGGCGGCGTCGACGCGCCAGGGCGCCAGGTCACCGAAGTCCACGGGCCACTGGTCGATCAGCATCCCGCTCACCATGAAGTCGTACAGCGCGGCGTACGGGCGGTTGATGGCCAGGCAGTACTGCCCCCGGGCGCGGAGGTACTCCAGTCCCACCACGCTGTCGTACATTTCCTTCGGCACCCAGTAATGCAGATACCGCTGGGCCTCTTCGAGTCTGCCGATGGCGGTGTGGGCCGCCACCAGCACGGACAGCGGCAATCCGATGGCGACGCCCCAGCCGCGCGGCGGGATGGACCGCAATGCCGTACCCGCGAGATCAATGGCGGTAGTGAAGTCCCCATGGCGGCATCGGATATAGGCACGCATGGACAGGGCGACGGCGCACGACCGGCGCCCGGACGCCCTGCGGGCGATTCTCGGCCCGCTGCCGGACGCCGCCACGGCTCCCTAGCGCCCGAAGGCCGGGCCCCAAAGGGATTCCAAAAGCGCCCCAAAGGGGCGAACCCACCGGTTCGGGCGATCCCCCCGTGTCGCCCGAACCGGCGGAGACATGCGTCCGCCCTCAAGGGAACGGCGGACAACCACACGTCCCCTGAGTATATTGGCTGACAGCCAGCCAACGCAGGAGTTACAGCATGGTCCCCCGAAGCCCGTCGGTCAATGAGGAGTTGCGGCGCCGATCCCAGGCCCGTCTGCTGGAGGCGACGGTCGAGCTGATCGGCGAGCACGGCTACGAGGCGACCACCCTCGCCGATATCGCCGACCGGGCCGGGGCGGCCCGCGGTCTGGTGTCGTACTACTTCCCGGGCAAGCGGCAGCTGCTGCAGACGGCCGTGCACCGGCTGATGCACATGGAGCTGGCCCGGGGGCTCGAGCGGGAGCCGCGGCCGGAGGGCGAGGAGGCCGGGCGGGAGCTGCTGGCGCGGGCGATCGACGCGATCCTGGGCCTGGCCCGGGACCGGCCCCGGCTGATGCGGACGCATATGGCGGGGATCCTCACGGCCGAGGGCTTCATCCAGTGCCCCGAGCAGCAGCGGCTGGCCGCCCTGCTGCGGGACACCGTCACGCGGTACGGCTCCGAGGACCCCGAGACCGACTACCGGCTGCTGCGCGCCCTGCTGATGGGCGCGGTGGTCGCGGTGCTGCTGCCGGGCGCGCCGATGGCGCCCGAGCGGCTGCGGGCCGAGCTGTTCCACCGCTACGAACTGGACTGGGAGCTGGGGCTCCCGCCGGGCGACGAACCGCCCGACGGGAGCCGGATGAGCCCTCTGGGCTAGGGAGCCGGCGCTCAGCGGTAGTCGGGCTGCGTCTGCGTGTTGAGCTCGCGCAGCCGGACCGACTCGGCGCTGTCGGTGCGCCGGTCGTGGATCTTCAGGACGTCGAAGCCCTTCGCGATGTCGTTGGAGTAGATGTAGCCGTTGTAGTAGTACGCGGACCAGGAGCCGCCGGTGATGAGCGTGTCGCTGGAGAGCGGCCCGCGCTCGAAGTAGCCGATCTCCTCGGGCCGGTCGGAGTCGGTGAAGTCCCAGATGGACACGCCGCCCTGGTACCACGCCTGGACCATGATGTCCCGGCCCTTGGCCGGGATCAGCGAGCCGTTGTGGGCCACGCAGTTCTCGGTGTCGGCCTGGTGGCGCGGGATCTTGAAGTAGCTCCGGAAGACCAGCTTGCGCTTGTCGCCCTTGCCGACGATGTCGTAGATCCCGTCCGCGCCGCGGTCCTGGCCCACCTCGGCGTTGCAGGTCGCGGCCCCACCACCGCCCAGCTCATCGGTGAACACGACCTTGGTGCCGCGCTCGTTGAAGGTGGCCGAGTGCCAGAAGGCGAAGTTGACGTTGTCCTCGACCCGGTCGATGACCCGCGGCTTCGCGGGGTCGGCGATGTCGAGCAGGATGCCGTCGCCCATGCACGCGCCCGCCGCCAGCTTCAGCTTGGGGAACGTGGTGAGGTCATGGCAGCCGGTGGTCTGGGAGACGCCGGGGTTGGTGGGCCCACCGGGGTTACCGCCGTCCGGGAAGAGCACGGGGAAGTCGATGACCGCGGCCTTCTCGGGCGCCTTGCGGGGCACCTTGATGACGGAGATTCCGTCGTGCGGAGGCTGGCAGTCCGGGAAGGTGGCGCTGGGCGAGTACGAGGAGACGTAGATGTACACGTCCGTGCGCTCGGGCACCAGGGTGTGGGTGTGCGAACCGCAGGAGGTCTCGACGGCGGCGACGTACTCCGGGTTCCGCTTGTCGCTGATGTCGAAGACCTTCATGCCCTCCCACGAGGACTTCTCGGTCGCGGGCTGGGTGGTGCTGTTGCAGGAGTTGTCGCTGCGCGAGGAGTCGGTGGAGAGGAAGAGCAGGTCTCCTGAGACCGACACATCGTTCTGCGAGCCCGGGCAGAGCACCTGGCTCACGATCTTCGGGCTCTTCGGCCGGCTGATGTCATAGATGACAAAACCGTCGTAGTTGCCCGCGAAGGCATAACTGCCCTGGAAGGCCAGGTCGGAGTTGACGCCCTTGAGGTCCTGCTTGGGGATGTTGGTGAGGTGGCTGACATTGTCGCTGTGGACGATCTGGTCCACGCCGGGGATGTCGCCGTTCTCGATGGCGGCCCTGGCTTCCGACTGCTGACTCTTCGTCACCCGCTCCTTGTGGGGAGCGTCACCGGGGTCGGGCGTCGCGGCCGCCGGTCCCGCGGCCAGCAACGTGGCCACCAGTCCGAAGGCGGCCGCGGCCGCGCCGAGGTATCCGCGCCGCTGCGGGGGTCTTTCCCACGGCTTCACTGCGTCCTCCCTTTGTCGCCGTCTCCGCTCGGAGTTGAACGGTTGACGGACCGGAGGAAGTATCGCCCTATCCATGTACACCACAACAGGTAGCAACATGTTCGTAAAGAGATTTTCCCAACGCGCCCTGATCGGGAGCGCCGCTGACGTGCTAAGACGGTCTGCGGATCCCAAGCGCCCCAGGAGGCCACGGTGTTGAACCGCCGTACGACGCTCCACTCCGCATCCCTCGTGGCCGCCGCTGCGGCGGCCGCCCTGGCACTCGTCCTGACCGGCTGTGACACGGAGAGCGGCGGCGGGGCCGACGCGGGGAAGGGCAAGGACGGAAAGCCCGCGGTGATCGCGCCGGGCAAGCCCGGTGAGGCGGCGAAGAAGCTGTCGGCCGAGGAGGCGGCGAAGGCGGGGGACGACGACTCCCCCAACACTGCCGACCGCTCCTACGTCCGCATGATGATCGAGCACCATCGGCAGGCCCTGGTGATGACCGGCCTCGCCGCCGACCGCGCCAAGTCGGCGAAGGTCAAGCGGCTCGCGGAGCGTATCGCGTCCGGGCAGAAGCCGGAGATCGAGGCGATGCGCGCCTGGCAGAAGACAGCCGGCGGCGAGCCGAAGGGCGGCGACGGCGGCCACGAGGGCCATGCCGCCAAGATGCCGGGGATGGCCACTGAGGCCCAGCTCGCGCGGCTGCGCGCCGCCAAGGGCGCCGACTTCGACGCGCTCTTCCTCAAGCTGATGATCACCCATCACCGGGGCGCGGTCTCCATGGCCACGGATGTGCTGGCCCAGGGCAACAACGTCCGGGTGGAGGAGATGGCGAACGACGTGATCGCGCAGCAGAGCAGCGAGATCCGGCGGATGCGGCAGATGTCGTAGCGAGCGCCGTACCGAACCCGGAGGGACTGTTGGACCGGCTTCGAGCCGGGCTCGCGGCGCGGTCGCGGGCCCGTGGACCGGCGGCCGGGCGGTGTCATCCGGTCCGGTCCCTCGGCGCGTAGTGCCGGACAGGGCGCCCCGCCGGGTGGGATGCTGGAGACATCCTGCGGAAGGAGCTCCTCGTGCTTCGCGTCGCGGTCATCGGTTCCGGGCCGAGCGGGGTGTACGCCGCCCAAGCGCTCGTCCAGCAGCAGGCTGTCCCCGAGGTGTCGGTGCATGTGCTGGACCGGCTGCCCTGTCCGTACGGGCTGGTGCGCTACGGTGTCGCGCCCGACCACGAGAAGATCAAGTCGCTGCAGAACACGCTGCGCACGGTCCTGGAGCACCCCCGGGTCAGCTTCCTCGGCAATGTGCAGGTGGGGCCGCCCCTGCTGGTGCCCGAGCGGCTGCTGGGGCTCTACCACGCGGTGGTCTACTGCGTGGGCGCGGCGACCGACCGGCGGCTCGGCGTTCCGGGCGAGGAGCTGCCGGGCAGCTTCTCCGCGACCGAGTTCGTCTCCTGGTACAGCGCCCATCCGGACGCGACCGTCGACTCCTTCGCGCTCGGGGCGGGCTCCGCCGTCGTCATCGGGGTGGGCAATGTCGCGGTGGACGTGGCGCGCATTCTGGCCCGCGGGGCGGAGGAGCTGAGGCCCACCGATGTGCCGCACGCCGCCCTCGGGGCGCTGTCCGAGAGCCAGGTCTCGGACATCCATATGGTCGGCAGGCGCGGGCCGTCGCAGGCGAAGTTCACCACCAAGGAGCTGCGTGAGCTGGGCGCGCTGACCGGCGCCGATGTGCTGGTCCGCCCGGAGGAGCTGGCGCTGGACCCGGCGTACACGGACCCGTCGGGGCTGCCGGGGATCAACCGGCGCAATGTCGAGGTGCTGCGCGACTGGGCGCGGCGCGAGCCCACGGGCCGCCCGCGCCGGATTCATCTGCGGTTCTTCCTCAAGCCGGTGGCGCTGCTGGGCGAGGACGCGGTGCGCGCGGTGCGCTTCGAGCGGACCGCGCCGGACGGGCGCGGCGGGGTGGCGGGCACCGGGGTCTTCGAGGACATCGAGGCGCCGTTGGTGCTGCGGTCGGTGGGCTACCGGGGTGTGCCACTGCCGGGGCTGCCGTTCGACGAGGAGCGCGGCACGGTCCCCAACGCGGCGGGGCGGGTGCTGCGCGGCGGCGTGCCCTCGCGCGGGGAGTACGTGGCGGGGTGGATCAAGCGCGGCCCGACCGGGGTGATCGGCACCAACCGGCCGTGTGCGAAGGAGACCGTGGCCTCGCTGCTGGCCGACGCGGAGGCGCTCGCCGCCCGCCCGGTGGTGGCGGATCCGTTGCGGGCGCTGCGCGAGGCCGGGGTGGAGCCGGTGGAGTGGACCGGCTGGCTGCGGATCGAGGCGGCCGAGGCAGCGCTCGGCGAGGCGCTGGGGCGTACGAAGGTGAAGATCCCGGACTGGACGGGGCTGCTGGGCGCGGCGCGCGGGCAGGAGTGATCCGGGCCGGGCGAGGGTCGGCTTCCACCGGCGGTCCGCAGGTCCGCGTGAGCCAAGGGGTTGGCGCGGGACGGCAAGTCCGCGCGGTCCATGCGATGGACACAGGCGGCGAGTCCGCGCGGTCCAAGGGGTTGACACAGGGCGGCAACACCCCTGAAATCAACAGATTGTTTAAGCATTCTACGGTCGCCTCACCCTGATCCGCCGCCCAACCCTGCGCCGCGCGAGGAGCCGCCATGACGTCCGTACGCCATCCCGTGGACGAGGTGCCGCCGCCCGGCCGGCTCGCCGCCTTCGGACTCCAGCATGTGCTGGCCATGTACGCGGGCGCGGTCGCCGTGCCGCTGATCGTCGGCGGGGCGATGAAGCTGTCCCCCGCCGATCTGGCGTATCTCATCAACGCCGATCTGCTGCTGTGCGGTATCGCCACGGTCCTGCAGTGCGTGGGGTTGTGGCGGTTCGGCGTCCGGCTGCCGATCATGCAGGGCTGCACCTTCGCGGCGGTCACCCCCATGGTGCTGATCGGCACGGAGGGCGGCGGGCTGCGCGCGATCTACGGCTCGGTGATCGTGGCCGGGGTGGCGATGATCGTGCTGGCACCGGTCTTCGGACGGCTGCTGCGGTTCTTCCCGCCGCTGGTGACCGGCACGGTGATACTGATCATCGGCCTTTCGCTGCTGCCGGTCGCGGGCAACTGGGCGGCGGGCGGCCAGGGCGCGCCGGACTTCGGTACGCCGAAGAACCTGTGCCTGGCCGCCGGGGTGCTGGTCCTCGTCCTGGCCGTGCAGCGCTTCGCGCCCGCATTCCTCGGCCGGGTGGCGGTGCTGGTGGGGATCGTGGCCGGGACGGCGGTCGCGATACCCCTGGGCTTCACCGACTTCTCCGGGGTGGGCGGCGCCGACTGGGTCGGCGTCTCCACCCCGTTCCACTTCGGCACCCCGACGTTCGAGACGCCGGCCGTGGTGTCCATGCTGGTCGTCGCGCTGGTGACGATGACCGAGACCACCGGTGACTTCATCGCGGTGGGTGAGCTGACCGAGCGCCCGGTCGACGGGCGGCGGCTGGCGGACGGACTGCGCGCGGACGGCGCCGCGACCGTGCTCGGCGGGGTCTTCAACACCTTCCCGTACACCGCCTTCGCGCAGAACGTCGGCCTGGTGGGGATGACCCGGGTGCGCAGCCGCTGGGTGGTGGCGGCCGCGGGCGGCCTGCTGGTGCTGCTCGGGCTGGCTCCGAAGCTGGGCGCGGTGGTGGCGGCGATCCCGGCCCCGGTGCTGGGCGGGGCGGGTCTGGTGATGTTCGGTACGGTCGCGGCGAGCGGGCTGCGCACACTGGCCGGGGTGGACTTCCGGGACAACCACAACCTGACGGTGGTGGCGGTGTCGATCGCCGTGGGGCTGCTGCCGGTGGGTGTACCGGGGATCTACAAGGAGTTCCCGGACTGGTTCCAGACGGTGATGGACAGCGGGATCAGCGCCGGGTGCGTCACCGCGATCGCGCTCAATCTGCTCTTCAACCACCTGCCGGGCGGGCGGACTTCAGCCCCGGTCGCCGCCGAGGCGCCCCTCCTGGAGGGCCGCGGCGGCGAGGACGCTGTCGAGCAGTCCGGGGAACAGCGCGTCTAGGTCAGCACGGCGCAGCGCGTTCATCTTGGCGGTGCCCCGGTAGATCTGGTGGATCACACCGCATTCACGCAGCACCCGGAAGTGGTGGGTGGTGGTGGACTTGCTGACCGGCAGGTCGAAGACCGAACAGGACAGCTCGCAGGTCTCCTCGGCGAGCGTCCGCACCACCCGCATCCGCATGGGGTCGGAGAGCGCGTGCAGCACATCCTCGAGGCGGATCGCCTCGCGCCGCGGATGCTCCAGCGAGCGCCCGGACGCCTGGGGCTGCGACGACGCCTGGGGCTGGGACTGGGGCGCGGTCGGCGTGGTCTGCGTCTGCACGGCTGCTCCTCATCGCCTCGTTCCGAGGCCTCCAGTGTAGTTTGACGATCGCCGTACTACTTCAGCTCCGAACTACTTGAGGCCCCGGACCGGACGGCGGTGACGTCCGCGGTCTACCGGACCGCGCGGTGGTACTGGTCCGGGTTGTGCACCTGACCGCCCAGTTCGGCCGCCGCATGGCGGGCGAAGTAGGGGTCCCGGAGCAGCTCGCGGCCCAGCAGCACGGCGTCCGCCTCACCATTGGTGACGATCTTCTCGGCCTGCTCCGCCTCGGTGATCAGCCCGACCGCGGCCACCGGCAGCCCGGTCTCCCGGCGCACCCGCGCGGCGAACGGCACCTGGTAGCCCGGCTCCACCGGAATGCGCACACCTGCGGCGTTGCCACCGCTGGAGACGTCGAGGAGGTCCACGCCGTGGTCCTTCAGCAGGGCGGCGAGCCGGACGGTGTCATCCGGGGTCCAGCCGTTCTCCTCCAGCCAGTCGGTGGCCGAGACACGGAAGAACAGCGGCAGTTCCTCCGGCCAGACCGCGCGGACCGCGTCGACGACCTCCAGGGCGAAGCGGACGCGGTTCTCGAACGAGCCGCCGTAGCCGTCGGTGCGGTGGTTGCTGTGCGGGGAGAGGAACTCGCCGATGAGATAGCCGTGGGCGCCGTGGATCTCGGCCACCTCGAAACCGGCTGCGAGCGCGCGCCGTGCCGCGTCCGCGAACTGGCGGGTGATCTCGCCGATCCGCTCCTCGGACAGCTCGTCCGGCACCGGATGGCCCTCGTCGAACGGGACCGGGCTCGGCCCCAGCGGCTGCCAGCCCCACTGGTCGGCGCCGAGCGGCGCACCGCCCCTCCAGGGAGCGTCGGTGGACGCCTTACGGCCGGCATGGGCGAGCTGGATGCCCGGGACGGTGCCCTGCCCCTTGAGGAAGCCGACGATCTTACGGAACGCCTCGACCTGGGTGTCGTTCCAGATACCGAGGTCTCCGGGGCTGATGCGGCCCTCGGGGGACACGGCCGTCGCCTCGACCAGGATCAGCCCGGTGCCGCCGGTGGCGCGGGCACCGTAGTGGACGAAGTGCCAGTCGTGCGGGACCCCGGCACCCTTGTCCGGGTCCGCGCTGTACTGGCACATGGGCGACATCCAGAGGCGGTTGGGGATGGTCAGCGACCGCAGGGTGAAGGGGTCGAAGAGGGCACTCATGAACGTCTCCGTTTCTCCTCGTGGGGTCCGGCCGGACCGCCGCTTAGTACGGTAAACATCGTAGTACGACGATCGTCAAATTATGAAGCCTCTCGTATGACGTGCATGACTTTCTGTGACGCGGGTGGCCTTCTGTGACGTGGATGGTCTCCTGCGGCGTATGCGCCCTCGGGTGACGCGGCTGCTTCCGGGCCGTTGTCAGTGGGTGGGTGCAGACTCTGTGATGACGGACACATCCATCCGTTCCGCCGTCCCGTCCCGCACTCCAAGGAGTGAGCCGTCATGAACGATGTCCTGCTCGCCGTAGGCACCCGCAAGGGTCTCTTCCTCGGCCGCCCCGGCGACCGAGGGGACTGGGATTTCACCGGTCCCCACTTCCCCATGCAGGCGGTGTACTCCGTCGGCATCGACACCCGGGGCGACCGCCCCCGGCTGCTGGCCGGCGCGGACAGCTCGCACTGGGGCCCCTCGGTCTTCCGCTCCGACGACCTCGGGGCGAGCTGGCACGAGCCCGCCAGGCCCGCGGTGAAGTTCCCCGAGGGCACCGGCACCTCACTGGAGCGGGTGTGGCAGCTGGAGCCCGCGGGGCCCGACGAGCCGGAGGTGGTCTACGCGGGCACCCAGCCGGGCGCGCTGTTCCGCTCCGAGGACGGCGGGGAGACCTTCGCGTTCGTCCGCAGCCTGTGGGACCACCCGCAGCGGCCGGAGTGGGGCGAGGGGTTCGGCGGGCAGTCCGTGCACACGGTTGTCACCGATCCGCGGGACCCGCGGGCGCTCATGGTCGCCGTGTCCTCCGGCGGGGTGTACCGCTCGGCGGACGGCGGGGAGAGCTGGGCGCCGTCCAACAGCGGACTCAAGGCGGAATTCCTGCCGGATCAGTATCCCGAGTTCGGGCAGTGCGTCCACAAGGTCGCCCGGGATCCGGTCGACCTCGACCGGCTCTATCTGCAGAACCACGGCGGGGTGTACCGCAGCGACGACGGCGGCGCGCACTGGTCCGAGATCAGCGAGGGCCTCCCGGCGGACTTCGGCTTCGCGGTCGCCGTCCATCCGCGCCGGAGCGGCGTCGCGTACGTCTTCCCGGCCGCCGACGGCTCGGACCGCTACCCCCCGGGCTACCGCTGCCGGGTGTTCCGCACCGAGGACGCGGGCGCGACCTGGGAGGAGCGGTGCGCCGGGCTGCCCGGCGAGCCCCACTACGGCGTGGTGCTGAGAGACGCGCTGCGCACGGATGACGCCGATCCGGCCGGGGTCTACTTCGGCAATCGCAACGGCGAGGTGTACGCGAGCGCCGACGAGGGCGAGAGCTGGCGGCAGATCGCCCGGCATCTCCCCGATGTGCTGTGTGTCCGGGCCGCGGTGATCGGCTGAGAACTGAGAGTGGCCGCGGTGATCGGCTGAGGGCGATCGCCGTGATCGGCTGAGAGTGATCGTGAGGTGGCACGCGGCCACCCGCTGAGCCACTAGAGTGACGCGGTGTGGCAGCACGACCCTTGAACGAAATTGTGGAAGCGGGCTGGGCCAAGGCACTTGAGCCCGTCGAGGAACGCATCGCGGCGATGGGCGACTTCCTGCGGTCCGAGATCGCGGCAGGCCGCACCTATCTGCCCGCCGGGCCGAATGTGCTGCGCGCTTTCCAGCAGCCCTTCGACGAGGTGAAGGTGCTGATCGTGGGTCAGGACCCGTATCCCACGCCCGGACACGCGGTGGGGCTCAGCTTCTCGGTGGCGCCCGAGGTACGGCCGCTGCCCGGCAGTCTGGAGAACATCTACCGCGAGCTGCACACCGACCTCGCTCTGCCGCGTCCGTCCAACGGCGATCTGACGCCCTGGACCCAGCAGGGCGTGCTGCTGCTCAACAAGGCGCTCACCACAGCCCCGCGCCGTCCCGCCGCCCACCGCGGCAAGGGCTGGGAGGAGGTCACCGAGCAGGCCATCCGGGCACTGGCCGGGCGCGGGCGCCCCCTGGTGGCCATCCTGTGGGGCCGCGACGCCCGTAACGTACGGCCGCTGCTGGGCAGCCTTCCGGCGGTCGAGTCCGCGCACCCCTCCCCCATGTCCGCCGACCGCGGGTTCTTCGGCTCCCGTCCCTTCAGCCGCGCCAATGAGCTGCTGGCACAGCAGGGCGCGCAGCCCGTGGACTGGCGCCTTCCCTGACCCCATCGTTCCAGGTGGGCGAGGGGTAGTCTGCCCGCCATGACATCACCCACGAACACCCCTGCGGGCTGGTACGCCGACCCCCAGGGCACGCCGAACCAGCTGCGCTGGTGG
>NZ_JAAAYH010000226.1:0-14786 GCF_018035285.1 Streptomyces sp. MK37H
GGCGTAGTGGTCCGCGGTGTAGTAGTCCTCGTCCGTCTGCTTACCGGTGACGATGCGCCGGGCGCCACGGTCGTCGGAGCCCGGGGTGATCACGGTGTACTCGTGGTAGTAGCCGGAGGACTGGGACGGAAGGACGCCTTCACGGTTCTGGAAGACGGTGCCGTCCTGCGGGAACGGGAAGGGGCCGCCCTTCTCGATCAGGTCCAGGGTGTCATGGGCCTGGGAGGGTAGATCCGAGTAGCAGATGTCACCAACGGCGGCGATGACCTGCGACGACGCAACGGTCTGCGATGCCGCCGGGGTGACGGCGGTGGCCGCGGTGGCCGCGCCGCCGATGAGCAGCGTCGAGACGAGGGCGCCGAGGGCACCGATGCGGGCGATCCGTGGGGGGATTGTCATAGACATAGCATGACGCGCGTAGACGCTGTCGTGTCAATGCCAAGTGACCGCCGTTCTCCGGGAGTTCACAAGAACTGCGCGAAGCGTCAGAGGTGGTAACGAAAGCGTAACCCTTGCCTCTGAGGCAAACTTTTTGCCTGAGAGGTCAGGGCTGGCTATACCGGAGACATGAACCCGATCCCCCACGGGCCCGCCGAGTGGCCCACGGGCGGACCGGCGGACGGTGCCCCCGGCGGACCGGCCGCCGAGCTGCCCACTGTCGCTCCCCGCCTGCGTGACCTGCGGCGACGCAGCGGTCTGACGCTCGAGGCCGCCGCCCATCGCGTCGGGCTCTCCCCCGCGCATCTGTCCCGGCTGGAGACGGGCCGCCGCCAGCCCTCGCTCCCGATGCTGCTGGCCCTGGCCCGTACCTACGGAACCACGGTATCCGACCTGCTGGGCGAGGTGCCCGCGGAGCGGGACCCGGTCGTACGCGCCGACCGCATGGAGGCGCAGGAGGCGGGCGGCTGGACCTACTGGCAGGCCGGCGGCTCCGGCCGGGCCATGCAGGCGCTGCGGCTGCACGTACCGGAGCGCTCCGCCGCCCAGGAGGACCTGGTGCGGGTCCACCCCGGCGAGGAGTGGCTCTACGTCCTGGGGGGCCGGCTGCGGCTGACGCTCGGCGAGACCGTGCACGCCCTCTCCGCGGGCGACGCGGCCCACTTCGACTCGCTCACCCCGCACCGCATCGCCGCCGCCTCGCCCGGCGGCGTGGATCTGCTCTTCGTCCACACGCTGCTGCAGAGCGGCGCGGCCGAGCTGTGCCTCGGTGACGCCGCTCGCCGAGGAAGGCCCGGTACGCCATGAAGGACGCGAACAAGATGAGTGCGACCGATGCGGCCGATGCGACCGATGCCCCGCTGAACCCCGCGACGCCGGCGCGGACCGGCCCGAACGAGGAGGACCGGGCGCCGATGACCTTCACGGTGCGGGTCTTCATCTACCTCGTGGGCGTCCACTTCATCGCCGCGTTTCTCTTCTTCCTCTTCTACGTGGCGGGCGCGAAATAAGCCTGGGCCCGAGGCCGGGCCGTCACCCCGCGTGGGTGGAGAACATCCCGCCCGTGGGCCCCTGCTTGTCGCCGCCCTGCGCCTTCTTCAGGGCGTTCGCCAGGCCCTCGATGGTGAGCGACTGGAGGATCACCCGGCCATTGCCCTCCAGCGTGGCCAGCGACAGCCCCTCACCGCCGAAGACCGCGTTCATCAGCCCCTGGCGGTTGAGCCCGCCGATGCGCTGCACGCCGTACTGGATGCCTTCCTCGAAGGCCACGATGCAGCCCGTGTCGACCTCGATCCGGCCGCCGAAATCGGCCGGGTTGAGGTCGATGAAGTTGCCCGCGCCACAGATGATCACGGTGCCGTGCCCGGTGAACTTCTCGAGGATGAACCCCTCGCCGCCGCTGCGCCCGGTCTTCCCGCCCTGGAAGGCGATGCCGAACTCCACGGTGGACTCGGCCGCCACGAAGGCGTCCTTCTCCGCGAACCAGGCCCGCGTCCCGGCCAGCTCCAGCGCCCGCATCTCACCGGGCAGCACCCCCGCGAAGCCGACGGTGCCCTCGCCACCGCCGGCGGTGAAGTACTGGAACGCCAGCGACTCCCCCGCCAGCGCCCGCTGCCCCACCTGCATGGCGGTGCCCATGGCCTGGCGCAGCATCCCGCCCATGCCACCGCCCGCACCGCTCCCGCCGTTGCCCCCGGCGGCCTGGCCGCCGCCTCCGCCGGGCCCGGACAGCCGGGTCTCCATCGTCACGTTCGACGTCTTGAACAGGAACTTTCCGGCCTCGCAGTAGACGGTCTGCCCCGGGTGGAGGGTGCAGACCGCCATCTGCATGGCGTTGCCGACGATCTCTTGCCGCAGGGTCACAGCCGCTCTCCTCGAAGGTCGCGTCAGGTGGTGCCATACCCAGACATCCGGGTCAACGTACGACCCGGACCACCCGGTTCCGTGAGCTTGGCACAATGCCGGTCATGGTCCGGCCCCGGGTCGGCCCCGGGTCGATCCCGTAGGTCGGTCCTGAAGCTCGGCCCTGAAGGGAGCCTGACGATGAACACCAGCGCCGCGACGACCGCCCGCACCATGTGGGCCCTCTACGAGCCGATCCACGCGGTCGCGTACTTCGCCCCGGAGGCCCTGGCCGCGTACGAGGACGCCGGACTCCGCGGCTTCTGGCGCGGCTACTTCGCGGGCCGTGCCGCGCCTCTCGGGCCGGTCGGGCCGGAGCCCGTCGTGGCGTCCTTCTTCACCTTCGCCCCCGCGATGGTGGCCCGCGCCCTGCCCGACGTCTGGTCCCTGGCCGCCCCCGAGCGCGCCCTGGAGCTCCGCCGCGCGGGCGCCGCGGCGGCCCTCACCCGGCTGCTCACCGGGCACGAGCGCGAGGTGGAGCGCGCCGTCGAGGCCCTGGTCCCCCGCGCGGCGGGCCTGGACGGCTCCGGCCGGGTGCTGGCCGCCGCGAACGGCGCACTGGACTTTCCCGACAAACCGGTCGAGCGGCTGTGGCATGCGGCGACCCTGCTGCGCGAGCACCGCGGCGACGGCCATGTCGCGGCCCTCGTCGCCGCCGGTCTCGACGGCTGCGAAGCCCTCGTCCTCCGTTCCGCCATGGACGTCCCCCGCACCGAACTCCAGCCCCACCGCGGCTGGACCGACCAGGAGTGGGACGCCGCCGCCCAGCGCCTGACCGACCGCGGCCTCCGCACCCCGGACGGAGCCGCGACGGAGGCCGGACGCGAACTGCTCCGCACGGCCGAGACCGCCACGGACCAAGCGGCGGAACGCCCCTGGCGCCCACTGACCCCCGAGCAGGTGGCGACCCTGGCCCGGCTCCTCACCCCCCTGACCACCGCCTGCGCCACCGCCCTGCGCTTCCCCAACCCGATCGGGGTCCCGGAGCCGACGGGGTGAGCAGCGCCTGGGGTCTCAACATAACGCCCGGCCGCCCGGCACTCCGGCCAGCGGGCACGGGCTCCCGTGGAGCCTCCCGCACCCTCCCTGGGTCCGGCGGTACCCCGCAGTGGGAAGCCCCGGGAGAGCCACGCTGCGCCCCGGTGCGTAGGCACCCAACCCGCCCTACTTCGGGCATGGCTGACCGCCGAATACGGGTATGTGCGAACGGGGCTCCGACGTGTCCCGTAAGCCGACAGAGTCAGGTGCCCAAAAGGGTTGGGCCAGGGCTGAATCGCGCGGGGGGATGCGGGGGATGATGGGCGCAAAGGGCTCCCGTGTTTACTTTCCGGCAGATTATTGCCCCACGTCATGGTCCGCTGACTAGTACGGCTGAAGGGGTTGGACTATCCGTTGTGTGCTTCGAACTCGGTCGCCAGCGTCTGTTGGGTGGCCGCCCACGACGCCAGGAGCGCCAAATTGTCAGCGGTCGGTGTGCCCGCGGGTGCGGTGTAGACGTTGAGGTGCAGGCCGGGTTCGGCGGGCAGTTCCAGGGACTCGACATCCAAGTCGAGCTGACCCACGATCGGATGGCGCACACGCTTGCGGCCGGACCGGTGCAGCCGCACGTCCTGAGATGCCCACCGCTGCCGAAACAGCTCACTGCACGTTGACAGTTCGCCGACTAGGGCGATCAGCTCCTCGTCGTGCGGATCGCGGCCGGCTTCCATGCGTAGCTTCGCGGCCACGTCACCGGCAATTTGGTCGTAGTCGACAAAGAAATCTCTGGCCGCCTCGGGGTTCAGATAGATGAACCGCGCTGTGTTCGCGGGCCGTCGCGGGTCGGCCAGCACCGGTGAATACAGCGCGCGAGCGAGTTGATTCATGGCGAGCACGTCATAACGGCCATTACCGATCCAGGCCGGCGCATCGGAGATCGCGTCGAGCACCTGCTGCAGCGTCGAGCGCACCGTCACGGCAGGCCTACGCCGGCGTGGGCCGCTGGGCGCCCTGGATTGGCGCGCGAGGTGGAACAGGTGGTCGCGCTCGGCCTCGTCGAGTTGCAAGGCAGAGGCCAACGCGTCGAGCACGCCATCGGAGGTACCGGCGAGGCTGCCGCGCTCCATGCGCACGTAGTAGTCGACCGATACCCCCGCCAGTAGCGCTACCTCCTCGCGGCGCAGACCTTTGACCCGACGGTTGCCGCCGTAAGCGGGCAGGCCCGCCTGCTCGGGTGCGATGCGGGCGCGACGCGAGCTGAGAAACTCCCGGATCTCGGTGCGTAGATCCAACGTGGCCATCCCCTCACCGTAAGCCCGTCCCGCAGTCTAAGGGGTGCCCGATGCGGTCGTCGCGATGCCGCCGTCTACCGGGATGATGGCGCCCGTGAGGTAGGACCCAGCCCGGCTGGCGAGAAACACGGCGATACCCGCCATGTCGTCGTCGCGGCCGAGCCGGCGCAGAGGGGTCGCCGCCGCGATCGTGTCGCCGATGGCATCGAGCGTGGACGCCATCATCTGCGACGGGTACACCCCCGGTGCCACCGCGTTCACCGTGACGTGCTGTGGGCCCAGCTCTCTGGCAAGCACCCTGGTGAGTTGATGGAGTGCCGCTTTGCTGCTGGCGTACGAGTAGTTGGGCGACTGGGCGACGTGGATGGCGGCGATACTGCCGATATTAATGATCCGCGCGGGATCATCGGCGGTGCCCGCCTTGCGAAGTGCGGGGAGCAGCGCCTGCACCAGCCAGAACGGCGACTTGAGGTTGAGGTCGATCACTGCGTCCCAGGCCTCGTCCGGGAACGTCGCCAGCGGCTCGCGCCACATCGCTCCCGCGTTGTTGACAAGGATGTCCAGACGTTCCGAGTCGACCGTGACAAGATCAGCGAGGCGCTGACACTCGTCGTGCCTGGACAGGTCGGCGGGGATTGCTTGAACGTCGCCGAATTCGGACAGTAGATGCTGTGCCTCCGCGCACGTGTCTGCCTTGCGTGAGCTGATGACGACGCGGGCGCCCGCCTGGAGAAGGCCGCGCGCTATCATCATCCCAATGCCCCTGGTGCCGCCAGTGACAAGGGCGTACTTCCCACTCAGATCGAAAAGTTCTGTGTGAGTGGTGAATTGGTTGTCCGCCAATGGTCTCCGTCCCTTCTGTTGTGGAGGAATGCGCCGACACGCTCGCGCATTCGGGGCAGCTGAATTGAACTGATGGGGATAAAGCTGCAGTGCGTGTCCATGGAGTGTTGTCGGCGCTTTCGACTCGACCAGGTTGACAGGCGTTTGGGACGTCTGGGAGACCCTGGTGATACAGGTACTGTGAGAACCCCCTTGCCTGGTGCGCTGACTCACCCCGGAAGGTCGGTCAGGGAGCGTCAGAGGGCCGGCGGTTTTATGCACCGTGCTGAACAGCTGGGTGAAGTCCTCGCTTCAGGGCCAGCGTTCGGGCAGGTGCAGGTGACGCGGCGGGCGGAGACCGCCAAACGGCGTACATGCGGCCGAAGGGAGGTGGCTCAGCCGCGTAATCGCACACGATAAACCCGGCGACGTCGGCGAACATCCCGGGATACTGGTCCCCCATGGATGAGGTCAAAGTCGTCGTCGCCCATTCCGAGCGGGCGACCCTGCGCGTCGGCGATGTGTTCCTGAAGGTGGACGCCGACCAGGCGCGTATCGACGTCGAGGTCGAGGCGATGGCCCTGGCACCGGTTCCCACCCCGAAGGTCCTGTGGCGCAAGCCGCCCGTGCTCACGATCGCCGCGGTCCCGGGGGCGGCGCTCGGCCGCCTCGGCGAGCCGTCGACCGCGTCCCCGGCGGCGTGGGCCGCGGCGGGTGCCGCCATCCGGAAGGTGCACGACGCACCGCTGCCGCCCTGGCCCGGCCGCGCCGGCCGGGGCCTCGACGAGTTGGCGGCGGAACTCGACGACGAGTGCGAGTGGCTCGTGACGAACGGCGTCCTGCCCGCCGATCTGGTCACTCGCAACCGTCAGGTCGCCGAGGCCGCGCTGCGGCCGTGGTCTCCGGTGTTCACGCACGGCGACCTGCAGATCGCTCACGTCTTCGTCGACGGCGACGAGGTCACGGGCATCATCGACTGGTCCGAGGCGGGCCAGGGCGATGCCCTGTACGACCTCGCCACCTTCACGCTCGGACACGAGGAGCACCTCGGCGACGTCGTCGCCGGCTATGGCACCGACGTCGACCTCGACGTGATCCGCGCGTGGTGGTCGTTGCGTAGCCTGCTGGGGGTTCGCTGGCTGCTCGAGCACGGCTTCGACCCGTCCGCGCCGGGCTGTGAGGTCGACGTCCTGAGATCCCGGCTGTGAGGTCGACGTACTGAAGTCCCGGCTGTGAGGCTGCGCGAGCCCGACTGCCACGTATGCGTGGTGTCGACGCATCGAGCAGGCCATCCCCTGGGGCGCATCGCCTGCCCTTGCTCTCAACGAAGTGCGGTGCGCAGTCGTCGCCAGCAGATGACGGCGCAGCCCGAGGGTGACGAACGCGTGGTGGATGTCGTCGCGGATCTCCCAGCGGATGCGCAGGCGGCGGAACCAGTGCGGCAGCGCGATCGCTCCTTCCAGGACCCAGCGGTACACGCCCAGGCCGGAGCCGTGCCCGGTGCCGCGCCGTGCGAGGTGCGGGGCGATCCGGAACCGGCGGACCTTGTCCCGGTAGGCCTCGTGGTCATAGCCGCGGTCGGCGTACAGGTGCCTGGGGCGGCGCAGTGGCTGGCCGCGCTTGCCGCGGATCGGTGGGACGGCCTGGATCAGCGGGATCAGTTGGGTGACGTCGTTGCGGTTGCCGCCGGTGGTGATTGCCGCGAGCGGGGTGCCGTGCGCCTCGACGATCAGGTGGTGCTTGCTCCCGGCCTTGCCCCGGTCCACCGGGGACGGACCGGTGGCCGGCCCGCCCTTCATCGCGCGGATGTGGCTGGAGTCGACCGCGGCGCGGGAGAAGTCCAGCAGGTCTGCGGCCCGCAGCTCGGAGAGCAGCAGCTCGTGCAGGCGCTGCCAGACCCCGGCCTCGTTCCAGTCCCGCAGCCTCCCCGCCGACCTCAGCCCCCTCAACGCGCTCCCCTCACTCAGCACGGTGTTCTTCGGCATGTGCGAAGGCCCGGTGCCCGGTCCGCTGGACCTGTCCTCGCCGGCGGGCCGCCCGGAGCGGCCCCGCCTCACCGTCGAGGTGGGGACGGGGCAGGTCGTCACGGGTACGCGCGGGCTCGGTCCCGGCATCCGCGTCCGGTACCTGTAGGCGGCGAGCCTGAGGGCTTGAACCTCTCGTAGCGGCCGGTTCTAGCGTGGGCGGCGTGATCGGGAAGGACGCCACCGGACGCCGGTGGAGCATCGGTGAGCTGGCGCGGGCGAGCGGGGTGACCGTGCGGGCGCTGCGGCACTACGACGAGGTGGGGCTGGTCCGGGCCAGTGGGCGGACCGGGGCCGGGCACCGTCGGTATACGGCGGAGGATCTGCGGCGGCTGTACCGGGTGCGGGCGTTGCGCGGGTTGGGGCTGTCCCTGGAGGAGATCGGCGACGCGCTCGCGGCCTCGGCGGACGGTCCGGAGGCGCTGCGCGCGTCGCTCGCCGGGCAGCTGGACCGGCTCACCGCGCAGGCCGAGCGGATCCAGCAGCTCAGTGAACGGATCCGCGGGATGCTCTGGCAGCTCGACGGGGCGTCGGTGCCCGATCCGGACCAGTTCATGACGGCCTTGGAGATGATGTCGATGCTGGACGGCTATTTCACCCAGGAACAACGCGACGAGCTCGCCCGGCGCAGGAGCGAGCTGGGGCCCGAGGCGATCGAGGCGGCCAAGCGCGAGTGGGCCGGGCTCGTGGAGGCGTTGCTTGGGCATATGGAGGCCGGGACTCCGGTGGACGACCCGGAGGTGCGGGGGCTCGTGGGGCGCTGGGACGCGGTGGGCGAGCCCTTCCACGGCGGCGGAGAGCGGGCCCGCGCGGAGAGCAAGGCGGCGGCCCGGCGCATGTGGCAGGACCACCCCGACGAGCTCAGCGGCCGGCTGCCCTGGCCCGGCGAGCGGATGGCCGGGTTGGTGGGTTATGTGGAGCGGGTGCGGGAGGCCCGTCCGGGAGGGAGCTGAGCGGTCCGCAGGCAGTGCCCCGACCTGCCGTCGATCGTCTGCGACGCCGTCGTGGCTGGTCCCACGCGGCGGAGCCGCATATCGACACAGCCGCGGCGGAGCCGCCCATCGACACAGCCCCGCGCCCCTTCGGGGCGCGTCCGAACCGCGGCCGACTTCCGCCGATCCGCTTAGTCGGTCAGCTCCGCGTGGCGTGCGGTGAGGTGCCTCGCGCCGGGCTCGGTCAGCGAGCCGTGCAGCCGTAGCCGGGCCACGCCGCCGTCCGGGTAGATGTCGATCCGTACGTGGGTCACCGGCGGGGCCGCGTCCAGGAGGAAGCGGTGGACCGTATCGGGCTGGAGGCGGGTGCGGGGCAGGAGTTCGGTCCAGGCCGGGGCCGTGGGGTCGGCCGGGTCCGCGCCGGTTGTCGCGTCGAGGCCGTACAGCGCCGCCCAGCCCGGTGCGTTGCCCTTGTAGCAGCCGGTGTCGATCTCCACGGCGCGGATGATCCCCTGGGCGGCGAGGCGGTAGCGGACCCAGTCGTGGCCGGTGTCCCGGCGGCGGCGGGTCTCCCAGCCCTCGTCCATCCGGCGGGAGCGGCCCGGCCCGATGGAGTTGGCGGGCGGGGAGTAGAAGCGGTCGGAGGCGTCCTCGGCCGCGCCGCCGTGCTCCAGCGCCACCAGGTCGAAGGTGGTGAGCGCGGTGAGCCAGGCCGGGTCGGGGGCGACCTCGCCGTGGACGCGGAGGCGGGCGATGCCGCCGTCGGGGTGCTGCTTGAGGCGGAGGTGGGTGAAGCGGCGGCGTACGGAGACGAGGAAGCCGTTGGCCGCGTGGCCGCCGATCGGCGTACGGGGGACGAGCTCGGTCCATACGACGCCGTCGGCGAGGAGTTCCTCGGGGGACGGGGTGCCGTCCACCGCCGTGGCCTCGACGCCCACCGCCCGCGGGTAGTTGCCGCGGAAGTGGGCGGTGTCGACGACGATGCCGTGGACGACCCCGGGCGCGCCGAGGCGGATCAGGGCCCAGTCGTGGTCGTCCTCGGCCGGATGCGGGGTGTCGGCCGAGGCCCCGCGCCGCCGCCGGGTCTCCCAGCCGTCCATGACCTTGCCCTTGTGGCCGAAGGACTCGGGGTCGAAGCGCGGCGCTTCGGGCTTCAGCAGATTCTCGCGCTCGGCGAAGAACTCGTCGTTGGCCGCGATCACGCTTCCGCCGAGCCGCCGGTCGGCCAGGTCCACGAGGTGGGTGAAGGGGAGGTCGGCGGTCCGGTAGTCGGCGTACGGATCGCCACCGCCGTACGGGGCGGCGTCGCCGGTGAAGCGGGGGATCGGCGCGGTCATGTGCGGGGCTGCCTTTCCATCGGCGCGGTCATGGGCCGGGCTGCCTCTCCATCGGCGCGGTCATGGGCGGGGCTGCCTCTCCAGGAGTCGGCCGGTGGGTTCGGTCGGCGTGCCATGGTCGGCGATCTTCCGGCCGCGCAGCCATGTGGACCGTACGACGCCGTACAGCGTTCTGCCCGCGTAGGCGGTGACCTGGTTGCGGTGGTGGAGGGCGGCGGGGTCGACGGTGAAGGTCTCGTCGGGGGCGAGGACCGCGAAGTCGGCGTCGCGCCCGGCCTCGATGGCGCCCTTACGGTCGAGACCGACGAGCGCGGCGGGGCCGGTGGACATCCAGCGGGCCACGTCATGGAGGGTGTGGCCGCGTCGCCGGGCCGCCGTCCAGACGGCGGGGAGCCCGAGCTGGAGCGAGGAGATGCCGCCCCAGGCCCGCCCGAAGTCGCCGACCTTGAGGTCGGCCGTACAGGGCGAGTGGTCGGAGACGACGCAGTCGATCTCCCCGGCCGCCAGGCCCGCCCACAGCGCGTCCTGGTTGGCGGCCTCCCTGATGGGCGGACAGCATTTGAACTCCGTGGCGCCGTCGGGGACTTCCTCGGCGGTGAGGGTCAGGAAGTGCGGGCAGGTCTCCACGGTGATCCGGACGCCCTTACGGCGGGCATCGGCGATCAGCGGCAGCGCGTCGGCGGACGAGAGGTGCAGGACGTGGACGCGGGCGTCCAGCTCGCGGGCGAGGGCGATGAGGCCCGCGATGGCCTCGTTCTCGGCGGCGCGCGGGCGGGAGGCGAGGAAGTCGGCGTAGCGCGGACCGGTGGGCGGCGGGGCGCCGTCGATGAGGCGGGCGTCCTCGGCGTGGACGATGAGCAGTCCGCCGAAGCCCGCGATCTCGCGGAGGGCGGTCCGGAGCTGGTCGGGGGCGAGTGGCGGGAATTCGTCCACGCCGGAGGGGAGCAGGAACGCCTTGAAGCCGAGGACGCCCGCGTCGTGCAGCGGCCGTAGCTCCGGGGCGTTCCCGGGCACGGCCCCGCCCCAGAATCCGATGTCGACATGGGCCGACCGGCGGGCGACGGCTCGTTTGACCTCCAGGGCCGGGGCGGTGGTGGTCGGCGGGACGCTGTTGAGCGGCATGTCGACGAGGGTGGTGACGCCGCCGGCCGCGGCGGCGCGAGTGGCGGAGCCGAACCCCTCCCATGCGGTGCGGCCGGGGTCGTTGACATGGACGTGGGTGTCGACGAGACCGGGGAGCAGGACGTCGTCGCCGAGGTCCTCGACCCTCGCTCCTTCCGGGGCCGTGGTTCCGTACGGCTCGACGGCGACGATGCGGCCGTCGGCGATGGAAACGGTGGCCGCGCGCATGCCGTCCGGGGTGATCACCTTGGTCGAGCGCAGCACCAGCCCCACGTCGGACACCGACACCCTCCTCGTCCTCTATCTCGAGTTTTCCATAAATCGGAATCAACTTTTCGTTGAATTTTTCACTCCGTCGTCGGCCCGGTCAAGACCCCGCCCGGCGTGACCTGCGAGGGAATCGGCACATCGGTCAGTTCACCGCGGGTGCGGACCTTCGCGCACCTCAGGGCATAGATCCCCGCTCCGATGGCCATCCCGAAGACCCAGGAGAACGGGGCCACGTCCTCGAACCCCTTGACCAGGGCGAGCACCGCCGAGACCGCGGCGGAGGGCACGAAGGCGATGATCGCCTCCGGGTTGAAGCCCTTGCGGTAGTAGTACACCCCCGCCTTGTCGGCGCTGAAGAGCGCGTCGACTTCGATGTGTCCGCGCCGCACCAGGTAGTAGTCCACGAGTATGACGGCCACCAGCGGGCCGAGAAAGGCGCCGAGGGCGCCCAGGAAGTACTGGATCACGACCGGGCTCGAGTAGAGCTTCCACGGCATGACCACGATCGCGAGCACCGCCGTGATCATGCCGCCGCGCCGGAAGTCGAGGTACTTCGGCACGAGGTTGGCGAAGTCGTACGCGGGCGATACGAAGTTCGCCACGACGTTGATGCCGACGGTGGCGACCATGAAGGACACCGCGCCGATCACCGTGACCACCGGGTTGTCGATCCGCGCGATGACCTCGACCGGGTCGGAGATCGCCTCGCCGAAGACCGAGATCGTGCCGGCCGTCATCAGCACGGAGACGACGGCGAAGGCGGTGAAGTTCACCGGCAGTCCGAGCAGATTGCCGCGCCGGTAGGCCTGGTGGTCCGGGGTGAAGCGGGCGAAGTCGGCGTAGTTGAGCACAAGGGTGAGGAAGGTGGCGACGGTCAGGCTGACCGCGATCAGGCTCTGGTGGAGCTGCTCGCCTCCGCTCAGCCCGGTCAGGCTGTCGGTGAGCGAGATGTCGCCGCCCGCCTTGACGATCAGCCAGCCGGCGAGGGCGAGCATGACCAGCCAGACCACCGGGCCGGTGGCGAGGTCCTGCACCTTGCGGATGAACTCCATGCCCCGGGTGAGCAGCACCGCCTGCAGCAGCCACATCACCAGGAAGGCGATCCAGCCGAGGGTGGACAGGCCGAGGACGGAGTTGCGGTCGTATTCGGCGAGCGAGGGCGCCAGCTGGACGCCGAGGAGGACCAGGGCCTCGGATGCCAGCCAGGTCTGGATTCCGTACCAGGCGACCGCCATCACCGCCCGCAGCAGGGCGGGGATATTGGCCCCGTACACGCCCCAGCTGGCCCGCGCCAGCACGGGGAAGGGCACTCCGGTGCGGTGGCCGGCGTGGCCCATCCGGTTCATGAACCAGTAGAGGATGGTGACGCCGGCCAGCAGCGACAGGAAGACCTCCCAGGTGGGCAGTCCGAGCACGAACAGACTCGCCGCGAAGGCGTAGTTGCTGATCGCATGGGTGTCGGACATCCACATCGCGAAGATGCTGTACGTCCCCCACTTGCGCTCCACGGCGGGCGCGAGGTCGTCGTTGTACAGACGGGGATCCGGCTTGGCGGGTGATGCCATGGCGCCCTCCACAGGATTCGCACGGAAAATCTTTTCCGCATGACGGTGCCGTGCAGGTGTTGCCGTCCGATTACACCGACGTTGCCCGTGTATTCGCCCGTGGGATCCGGTGGGATCCCGTGGGATCAGGACGGACGGGCGCTGACCGGCCAGCCGCCGATGGCCTTCGGACGGGGCCGGGCGAAGGCGCGCACTTTGCTGGTGGAGAGACCGAGCCCGACCACCGACTCGGCGAACCGCACCGCGGCGGCGACGCCGTCCACGACGGGGACCCCGCCCAGCGCGGCCGAGACCCGGTCCTGCAGCCCGGCCATGCCGCCGCACCCCAGGCAGATCACCTCGGCGCCGTCCCGCTCCACCACCTCGCGCGCGATCCGCACGATGGCCTCCACGGTCCGCTCCGGGTCCGCCTCCAGCTCCAGGACGCCGAGGCCGGTGCCGCGCACCGCCGCGCAGCGCTGCGACAACCCGGCGGTGAGCAGCCGATCCCTGATCTGCGGTACGGCTCGGTCGAGAGTGGTGACGACCCCATAGGCGTGGCCGAGCATCATGGCCATCTGGGCGGCTGATTCGGTGATGTCGAGGACCGGTACGTCGAGGAGCTCCTGCGCCCCCTCGCGGCCCGGCTCGCCGAAGCCGGCCATCACCAGGGCATCGAAGGGCTCGTCGTAGGTGGCCAGTCGGTCCAGTACGGCGGCGGCGCTCAGATACCCCTCGAAGTGACCCTCGATCGACTCGGGCCCCCACAGCGGCTCGGTGGCCACGATCTCGGTGCCGGGGCTCGCGCTCGCCTCCGCGATGGCCCGGATCGAGGCCGTCATGGAGGCGGTGGTGTTGGGGTTCAGCACGAGGATGCGCATGGGACTCCCGGAGCGGTTCCGTACAGCGATTCCGTACAGCGATTCCGTAAAATGAAAGTTAGTTTTCGAGGCGCAGAACCTAATCAGCCCCTCGCCACCGGCGTCAAGGGAGCCCCGCATTCCGGAAGCGGCCGGTCACGGCCGGTCCGCATACCGGCCGTGACCGGCACCGACTGCATTTCGAAGCCCCCTGTGGGCGCCGCCACGGACCGGTAGGCTGCCCGTGGCCGGTCGGCAGCGGATCGTCACCGCGTGCGGGCCGGTGCCGACCGCTGTGAAAGGAACACCGACGTGTCGTCCGCCGAGCCCAAGACCGCCGCCACCACCGCCGGATCCGGTGGCGTCCAGTCCCTGGAGCGCGCCTTCGATCTGCTGGAGCGGATGGCCGACGCCGGAGGCGAGGTCGGACTGAGCGAGCTCTCCACCAGCAGCGGGCTGCCGCTGCCCACCATCCACCGCTTGATGCGCACGCTGGTGGCCTGCGGCTACGTCCGCCAGCAGCCCAACCGCCGCTACGCCCTCGGGCCCCGACTGATCCGGCTCGGCGAGAGCTCGTCCCGGCTGCTGGGCACCTGGGCGCGGCCGTATCTGGCGCGGCTGGTGGAGGAGACCGGCGAGACCGCGAACATGGCGCTGCTGGACGGCGATGAGGTGGTGTACGTCGCGCAGGTGCCCTCGCGCCACTCGATGCGGATGTTCACCGAGGTCGGGCGGCGGGTGCTGCCCCACACCACGGGCGTCGGCAAGGCGCTGCTGGCGGGCACGCCCCCCGAGGAGGTGCGCGCCCTCCTGGCCCGCACCGGCATGCCCTCGGCCACCGAGAAGACGATCACCTCGCCGGACGAGTTCCTCGAGGCGCTGCGGCAGGTCCACGAGCACGGCTACGCGGTGGACGACAACGAGCAGGAGATGGGCGTGCGCTGCCTCGCCGTCTCGGTGCCCGACTCCCCCGCCCCGGCGGCCATCTCCATCTCGGGCCCGGCGGGCCGGGTGACGGACGAGGCCACGGAACGGATCGTGCCGATCCTCAAGGAGGTCGCGGCGGAGCTGTCGGGAGCGCTGGCCAGCACGGGGTCCGCCTGACGGCGGAGGGGACGACGACAGCCCGCCACCACGGCGTCCGGCCCGACGGCCCAGGGAGCGACGACAGCCCGCCACCACGGCGTCCGACCCGACGCCCCAGGGAGCGACGACAGCCCGCCACCACGGCGTCCGGCCCGACGGCCTAGCGCCGGGCCGCCTGA
>NZ_JAAAYH010000227.1:0-14764 GCF_018035285.1 Streptomyces sp. MK37H
CGGCCCTGGGCCGGGGACGAGCGGCCCGACGGCCGGGCGCCCGGACCCGCGACCATGACGATCTCGGTGATCTCCGGTACCGCCGGCGCCGGGAAGACCGCGCTGGCCGTCCACTGGGCGCATCAGGCACGCGACCGGTTTCCCGACGGGCAGCTGTACGTCAATCTGCGCGGCTACGACCCGGACCGGCCGCTGTCCTCCGGTGACGCCCTCACCCGCTTTCTGCACGCCCTGGGGCTGAGCGGGCGGCACATACCTCTCGACCCGGACGAGCGGTCGAGCCGCTACCGCACCGAAATGGCCGACCGCCGGATGCTCGTCGTGCTCGACAACGCCCTCTCGGTCGAGCAGGTGCGCCCGCTGCTGCCGGGTACGCCCTCCTGCGCGGTGCTGGTGACCAGCAGGGACAGCCTGGCCGGCCTGGTGGCGCTGCACGGCGCCCAGCGGATCGAGCTCGGCCCGCTGCTCCCCGCCGAGGCGACCGCGCTGCTGCGCCTGCTCATCGGCGACCGGGCCCAGACGGACCACACCTCGTCCGCCGTACTGGCCGAGCAGTGCGCCCGGCTGCCGCTGGCGCTGCGGGTGGCGGCCGAACTGGCCGCCGCCCGCCCGGAAGTGACCTTGTCCGAGCTGGTGGCGGAGCTGAGCGACCAGCAACGGCGGCTCGAGCTGCTGGACGCCGGCGGGGACTCCCGTGCCACCGTGCGATCGGTGTTCTTCTGGTCCTACCGTCATCTGCCTCCCGCGGCCGCCCGGACGTTCCGGCTGCTCGCCCTGCACCCCGGGCCGGACTTCGGCCTCCACGCCACCGCCGCCCTCACGGGCGAGGACGTGGACCGGGCCGGCCGTCGGCTCGCCCTGCTGACCCGGGCCCATCTGGTGCAGTCCTCCGGGGCCGGGCGGTACGCCATGCACGACCTCCTGCGCGCCTACGCGGACCGCCTGTCGCTTAACGGCGACAAGCAGGAGGACCGCCGAGCGGCGGGCACCCGCCTGCTCGACCACTACCTGGCCGGTGCCACCGCGGCGATGGACACGCTCTACCCCGCCGAACGGCACCACCGCCCCGGCACCGCGCCCACGGCGGCATCGGGCCCGCCGATGCGGGACCAGGCGGCGGCCCGGTCCTGGCTGTCCGCCGAGATCCCGGTCATGAGCTCGGTCTGTGCCATGGCCGCGGACGGACACCGGGCCGGATACGTCGTGCGCCTGGCCGCAGTGCTCTTCCGCCACCTGGACGGCGGCCACCACATGGAGGCGCTGTCGTTCCACACCCACGCGCTGCGCGCGGCAGAGCACATCGGTGACCGCGCCGGCCAAGCCCACGCGCTGACCAACCTCGGCGTCGCCCACTGGCGGCTCGGCACATACCGATCGGCCGCCGTCCACCTGCGGCAGGCCCTGATCCTCCATCGCGCGTCGGGCGACCGGCCGGGCCAGGCCCGTACGCTGTCCAATCTGGGCAATGTGCACTGGCGGTCGGGCGACCACCCGTCCGCCGCGCACTGCCACCAGCAGGCACTGTCGCTGTACGAGGAGTTGGGCGACCGGGTCGGCCAGGCCCGTACCCTGACCAACCTCGGCAATGTGTGCCAGCGCCAGGGGGAGTACGACCTGGCCGACGCCTATCAGCTCCGGGCACTGGAGCTGCACGCTGCGACGGGCGACCAGATCGGCCGGGCCCGCACGCTGACCAACCTCGGCACTGTGCGTCTCCACCAAGGCCGTTACGAGGCGGCGGCCGACCACCACGGTCAGGCCCTCGAGCTCTTCCGCCGGTTCGGCCACCACGGGGGCCAGGGATATGCGATGACCGGCCTGGGGGATGTGTATCTGCGGCAGGGGCTGCCTCTCGTGGCCGCCGATCACCACCGCCAGGCCCTGCGCCTGTTCCGTACGATCGGCGAGCGCTACGGCGAGGCGTCCGCGCTCAACGGCCTGGGTGAGGCGCTGCGCGGGGCAGGACGTCCGGTCGAAGCCGTCGTCTACCACGTCAGAGCCGAGGCGGTCGCGGCGAGCACCGGTGAGCGCGACGAGCAGGCGCGCGCCCAGCTCGGTGCGGCGCTGGCCCGCGGGGACAGCGACGCCGCCGACGCATCCCCCACCTTGCGTTAGCCCTGCGTCGACCCCCTCCCGCTACCCGACCGCGCCTTCGGCTCAGACGAGAAGCTGACGTCCGGCCAGTTCCCGGTACAGCGGCGAGGTGTCGAGGAGTTCGGCATGGGTACCGCGCGCGACGACCCGGCCCTCTTCGAGTACGACGATGAGGTCCGAGCGGACGATCGTGGACAGCCGGTGGGCCACGACCAGCACCGTGCGGTTGACGGAGACGGAATCGATCGCCTCGGCCAGAGCGGCCTCGTTGCGGGCGTCCAGGCTGGCGGTCGGTTCGTCCAGCAGGAGCAGCGGTGGGGCCGCCAGCAGCACGCGGGCGATGGCCAGCCGCTGGCGTTCGCCGCCGGAGAGCAGCACCCCGCCGTCCCCGACCTGGGCGTCCAGCCCCTGGGAGGTGCGGTGGGCGAGACCGCACAGGTTCACGGTGTCGAGCACGCGCAGCAGAGCGGCGTCGTCCGCGTCGGGCGCGCCCAGCAGCAGATTGTCCCGCAGGCTGCCGGCCAGCGCGGGCGAGTCCTGTTCGACATAGCCGAGTTGGCCGCGCAGGACGGCGAGCGGCAGTTCCCGGGTGTCGACCCCATGGAGGCGGACGGTGCCCGCCGTGGGCTCGTAGAACCGCTCGGCAAGGGCGAGCAGGGTGCTCTTGCCCGCTCCGGAGGGGCCGACGAGAGCGACCCGGAAGCCCCGCGGGATGTCCAGGCTGACGCCCCGCAGTACCGGTGTGCCGTCGGGATAGTCGAAGTCGACGTTCTCGAAGGCGAGGGCCGGCCGGTGCGCCAGGCCGACGGGCACGGGACGGTGGACGGCCGCGGGGCCGGCCCGGGGCTCGGTGGGCAGGGCCCGCACCTCCTCGATCCGGGCGAGCGCCCCGAGCCCGGCCTGGAAGGTGGTGTACGCCTGCAGTGCCTGGGCCATGGGCTGGACGAACAGCAGGAGATAGAGGACGAACGCGACGAGGTCCGCCACGCCCACCGCACCCGACGCCACGCGGGCGCTGCCGTAGCCCAGCACGGACAGCAGGGCCGCCTGCATCGCGACATTGGTCAGGGGAACGGCCAGCGACTCCAGGCGGGCCACGCGGAGCCCGGCTTCGTAGGCGGCCGCCGCACTCCGGCCGACCTGTGCGGCCTCACGTTCCTCCGCGCGGGCGGCACGGATGGTGCGCACCGCGGTCAGCGCCCGCTCGACGGAGGCCGTCATGGCGCCCACGGCCTGCTGCGCCTGGCCGCTCAGGTGCCGGACGCGGCGCGAGACCGTGGCCACGGCGACGACGCCGGTCCCCACCGACAGCAGGGTCACCACCAGCAGCGGCGGATCGATGTTCCCCATCAGGACCACGGCACCGAGGGCGACCACCACGCCCGAGCCCAGGTCCACCAGCCCGCCGGTCACCACGGACCGCAGCAGAGTGGTGTCGGCGCCCACCCGGGAGATCAGGTCCCCGGTGCGCCGCCGGTCGAACTCCCCGACCGGCAGCCGCAGCAGAGTCTCCACCAGGGTGCGGCGGGCCATGAAGACCACGCCCTCCGCGGTGCGCTGGAGCAGATAGCGCTGGACTCCTTCCAGGGCCGCGGCCGCCACCACCACACCGACCAGGAGGGCGAGGGCGGTGCCGAGACCGGAGCCCCCGCTCGCCGCGCCCAGCGTCCGCTGGACCAGCAGCGGCTGGGCGAGGGCCGTGGCCGCCGAGATCAGGGACAGCCCCATGACCGCCAGCAGCGGGCCGCGGTGCGGGGCGAGGTACGGCCACAGCCGGGACGGCCGGCGGCCGGGTGCGCCTGCCGCGCCGCTCACGAGGTGAGCCTCCGCCGCGGCTCGGGCGCCGCCGGAGCGTCCGCCAGGTGGGCGGGGCCGATGCGCTGGAGCACGCGGTAGCCGACGGTGACGTCCTGGTTGTCGTTGAGCACGATGCCGTGGATCTCGGTCCAGGCATGGAAGGTGTCCTTTTCGAACGTGCTGGTCAGCGCCCTGGCCACACAGACCTCGGCGGGCAGTCCCAGAGCCGACAGGTAGCGGGCCAGGGCCAGGGAGCGGGGCAGGCAGTCCGCCCGGGGCAGCAGGACCCGCAGCACCGACTGGGACCAGAACACCTGTCGCCGGGCCAGCCGGACGCTCACGTCCGAGTGGAGTTCGCGCGGACGCCAGGCACCCGGGGCCGGCCGGGCTCCCTCGAGGAGCGGGCGTGCCCTGCTCCAGCCGCGACGGCGATAGGTCCACGCCGTGACGGCGGTGGCCCGGAGCGCGCGCAGCCGTAAGAGTGGTGGCACGTCCGGCGGCGGCGCCGTGTCCGGGGCCGGATCCGCCAGGAAGAACTCCCAGTCCGCCAGGGGCTTGGTGAGGGCTCTCACGGTCGCCCCTCCTCGGCGGGGGCGAGCAGGCCGTGCTGTGCGAGCTGGTGCGCGAGGGTGGTGACGCCGGTTTCGAGGGTGCTGCTGGGTGCCTCCACCAGTTCCCCGAGGTGAGCGACCACCTCATCGAGCGTGCCGAACCGCAGGGCGGCGCCGAGCATCAGCGTCGCGGTCGCGTTCAGGGCCAGATAGACGTCCTTACGGGTGTCGAGGATCACCCCGGCCTCGTCGGTCGGATCGAAGACGGCGTGGTCGGCCAGGCGCAGCAGAGGGGGAGCGGGGTTCACGGTCAAGGGGTCCTTCCCTCGTAGTGACGCAGGAAGATCTCGGTCATGGCGGCGTGGACCAGCGTCTCGGCGTTGCGGCGCCTGCGGTGCGGGTCGGTCAGCACCTCGGTCAGCCGCTCCGGGTTCACCACACCCATGCGGACGAGCCGGGAGTCGGGCCCGCCCATCAGTCCATGGAAGACGCCTGCGTCCGCGAGGGCGCGGTTCTTGTGCGCGGAGGACATCCACAGGCGTCCGTACCGGCGCCATACGGACGCGGGCAGCCGGGTGGACAGCAGCAGCCGGAGCACCGGCTTGGTGATCACCTGCCCCTGGTAGGGGATCATCCGATACGCGTCGGGCATGCGCGCGGCCAGCCTGCGCAGGTCCCGCGAGCCCAGAGGGTTGCACATCATGATTCCGCGCGGCCGCCACGAGGTCAGATGTGCGCAGGCGTCCTTGACCGAGTAGTCGTCCTCGGCCGGTACGTCCGCGAACGGATCGTCCGGGACGCCCGGCACGGGTTCGAGGAAATCCGTGGCCCGGGCGAGGCCGCCGCCGGACCGGATGTCGTCGAACAGCGAGCGGGACCGGGAGGCGGTGCGGACGATCCGCGGGAGTTCCCAGCGGGAGCTGACCAGACCCGCGCAGAGCGCCGCCCTCTCGCGGAGCGGGATGTCTCCGGCCAGGGCGTCGTGGAGACCGTAGCGGAGCGGGCCGAACCGCAGGTCGCCGTCCCTGCCCCACACCAGCAGCCGGATGCCGTCGCCGTGCACCCGCTCCGCCAGCTGCTCCAGCCAGGGGAATCCCACATTCAGGAAGGGGTGGGAGAAGGAGCGCTCGCGCGGTGGGAAGTCGCTGTCGTAGCCCGCCTTGACCATCTCCAGCGGAACGGACAGATGGTCGCAGATCGTTCGCGCGTACGCGGACTCGTCGGCCAGCGGGTCGTCCACCACATGGTGGTAGGCCACCACATCGGCCCCGGCCTCGACCAGCGCGCACAGCACGGCCGCCGAGTCGAGCCCGCCGCTGACCATGACTCCGACCCGTCCCGCGCCCACGTACGCCCGGGCCTCCCGCAGCAGCATCTCGTAGGCGAGCTCGGCGTACTGGGCCAGGGGAGTGCGGCGCGGCAGGTCGAGCGGGGCGAGGCCGTCGAAGCGCACGGTGGACACGGTCCTTGGGTCGGCGACGACCAGCTCGCCGGGGCGCACGGGGGTCAGCCCGTGGTAGATGAACACCTCGTCGCCGCGACAGCACCGCCAGATGGCCTGCCGGCTGAACTCTTCGCGTTCCTGGTCGAGCAGGTCGGCCGGGTCGGTGGACCACCGCACCACCGGGCCGTCCCTGCGGTACAGCAGCCCCTCGGTGCTGACGAGGTTCCGGAACAGCGTCACCTTGCGCGCGGTCACCAGGGCCCCGCACAGTTCACCGGGCAGCCGCGCCAGCTCCGCATGGCGGCCCTCCCGGACCAGATCCGCGATCCGCCGCTGCCATCCGTCCGTCGCCGGACGGGTCACCGGCCCGGACAGCAGCAGATGCTCCCCGGGGCCGGTCTCCACCGGCCGGAGGGAAGCGTCCGGGGCCAGTCGCTGCACCGCCCGGTGAGGCGCCGGCGGTGTTTCCCGGCTTGCGAACGGCAGGCGGGCGAGCCCGATTTCCGCGTCGGCGGCGTCGAAATCCACCCGACCGGAGATTCCGAGAAAGTCCCCGACCAGCAACAGAGCACCCCTTTTCGCCACATGGTCCAGCCGGTACCTGATGCCCCGCCTCTGTCAGGCGGGGCCGGGAGGCATCCGCTCCCGCCCGAAGGAGGCGGGAGCGGAGCGGGTGGTATCGGCCGCCGTTAGCTGAGGCGCCGGTGCGTGGTGATGACGTTGTCGAAGGTCTGCCCGATGGTCAGCCATCCGGTCAGTTCCTCGACCGTGCCCAGCACGGTGACACTGGGCTCCACATACGCCAGCTTGATCTTCATTGGAGTTCCTCCCCTATGGCCGGGTTCGGTGCGTGTGCCTCCTCAGATTGCGTCGTACGTTTGGACGAGGACTGGACGTCCGGTGGACACGGCCGCGTTGAGCCTCGTCAGGGCACCTCCGGCCCGCGGTACTCGCTCATCGCGTCGATGAGCCAGCGCGCCAGATAGTCGGCGAACGAGGATCGCGGGAGGAGCCGGTACGTCGGTGCGTCGTCGAGCTGCCAGAGCAGCACCGGGACGGGGCCCACCGTGGTCGACACCGCCCGGCCGGGGCCGAAGGCCCGGGGATGCAGGTCCAGCCGGCAGCCCTTCTCCAGCACCTGCCGGGCGGCCGGGCCGCTCAGCTCCAGCGTGGTGCGGTTCGCCGAGACGTCCACGACCGAGCCCGGGTCTCCCGCGAGTGCCTGCCGCAACTCGACTGCGTCGACGGGCTCTTCGGACAGCACGAGCCACTCGTCGGGGCCGAGCCAGACGGCCGTGTGGGGGCCGGACGCGGTGGTGTGGCCGCACTCGCGCGGAAGTGGCAGCCCCAGGGTCTTCTCCATGCGGTCGGCCGCTTCCGAAGCGGGGTCGATGCGCAGATTCACCATGGTGATGAACGGCCGCTCGGCCAGCGTGACACCGCGGGCGCCGGTGACGGCGGCCGCGCGCATCCGGTCCGCCAGATGTGCCAGGGGGCTGGTGCGCAGCGCCACCGGGCTCGCGTCGGTCGGCTCAGCCATCTCGCTTGGTCCCTTCGGGGTCGTAGAGCACGGGTTCGGTGACCTGGACGGGGACGAGGTCGTCGCCGACGGGGGCGAGGAGCGTGTCCCCGACGCGGTCCCGGCCGGCGGCGACCAGGGCGAGCGCGAACGGACGGCCCAGCGCCTGGCTGTGGTAGCTGGAGGTGACATGGCCGAGCATCGGCACCGGCCCGGCCTCGGGGGTGACGGGCACGTCCGGCGCGATGAGCTGGGTGCCCTCGGGCAGCCGGGTGCCGCGATCGCTCGGCAGCAGGCCGACCAGGTGTTTGCGGTCGGTGCGGGAGGTGTCGGGGCGGGAGTACGAGCGTTTGCCGATGAAGTCCTTCTGCTTGGTGACCACCCAGGACATGCCCGCGTCGTGCGGGGTGACGGTGCCGTCGGTGTCCTGGCCGACGATGATGTAGCCCTTCTCGGCCCGCAGGACGTGCATGGTCTCGGTGCCGTACGGGGTGATGTCGTACGGTCGGCCCACCGCGTACACCTCCTCCCAGACCGCCAGGCCGTACCACGCCGAGACGTTGATCTCGTAGGCCAGCTCGCCGGAGAAGGAGATCCGGCAGATGCGGGCCGGGATACCGGAGGCCAGGGTGGTCTCGCGGAGGGCCATGAAGGGAAACGCCTCGTTCGACAAGTCGACGTCGGGGGCGAGATGGGCGACGACCTCGCGCGACCGCGGGCCGACCACGGCGATCGTCGCCCACTGCTCGGTCACCGAGGTGCAGTGGACGTCGAGCTCGGGCCACTCGGTCTGCAGCCACTCCTCCAGCCAGTCCAGGACTCCGGCGGCGCCGCCGGTCGTGGTGGTCATGAAGTAGCGGTTCTCCTCGAGACGCAGCGTGACGCCGTCGTCGAAGATCATGCCGTCGGGCTTGCACATCACGCCGTAGCGGGCCATGCCGGGCCTCAGCTTCTTGAAGCCGTTTGTGTAGACGCGGCCCAGGAACTCCCCGGCGTCCCTGCCCCAGATCTCGATCTTGCCGAGGGTGGAGGCGTCCATGAAGGCCACCCCCTCACGGGCGGCGCGGCACTCGCGGGCCACGGCCGAGTCCATGTCCTCACCGGGGCGGGGGTAGTACCAGGGGCGCTTCCACTGGCCGACGTCCTCGAACACCGCCCCCTGGGCGACATGCCAGTTGTGAATGGACGTCATGCGCTCCGGGTCGAACAGCTCACCGCGCTCCCGCCCGGCGAGGGCGGCGAAGGCCACCGGCGTGTACGGCGCCCGGTAGGCCGTGGTGCCGATCTCTCCGGGTGACGCGCCCGCGCCGAGGATCTCGGCGATGACACCGATCGCGTTGACGCCGGAGGTCTTGCCCTGGTCGTTCGCCGTGCCGAGCGAGGTGTAGCGCTTGACGTGCTCGACACCGCGCATACCGGCACCGGTGGACCGCCGGACGTCGGCGACGGTGACATCGCGCTGCAGGTCGACGAAGTGGGTGTCCCAACTGCCGGGCTCGCCCTCGGGGGCGGGCACCAGCCACAGCGCGCGCATCGTGCCGCCTCCGGGCCGTGCCTCCTCGGGCGACGGCAGAGGAACCGGGAACCCGGCGTCCGTCGCGGCCCGCGCACCGGCCCGTGCCCCCTCGGCCAGACAGCCGTCGAGGTCGTACGTCCCCCGGGCCGCGCCGACGACCCGCTGGTCCCGTACGGCGCCGTCGGGGACGAACGCGACCAGGTCCTCGTCCCAGCGCAGCTTGCCCTGGCGCTGGCTGTGCAGGTGCACCACCGGGCTCCACCCGCCCGACACGGCGAGCAGGTCGCAGTCGAACCACCCCGGCGCACCGGTGAGTTGACCCTCCTCATCGAGGGCCTGGACGGTGACGCCGGTGAGCCGGGCGCCGCCCGCGGTGTCGACCACCGCACTGCCCGTCAGCACCCGCACCCCGGTCGCCGTGGCGACCTCGGCGGCCCGCCGGGACAGCTCGGGACGGGCGTCCACGACGGCGGCGATGTCGATCCCGGCGGCGTGGAGATCGGCGACCGTGTCATAGGCGCTGTCGTTGGTCGTGCTCACCACGGCCCGCGAGCCGGGAGCCACGGCGTACCGGTTGAGGTACAAGCGCACGGCCGCGGCGAGCATCACCCCGGGCCGGTCGTTTCCGGCGAAGACCAGCGGACGCTCGTGTGCGCCGGTCGCCAGGACCACCTGGCGGGCCCGGATGTGCCACAGCCGCTGGCGCGAGACGCCCTCGGAGGGGTCGGGGGCGTCGGCTCCGAGGTGATCGGTGCGCCGCTGCACGGCCAGCACATAGTTGTCGTCATAGGCGCCGAACGCCGTGGTGCGGTGCAGGACGACGGCCTCCGGGGCGGCGTCGAGCGCCGCGCGGACCTCGGCGACCCACCCGAGGGCGGTCTGCGCGCCGACCCGCTCGGCGCGCCCGGAGAGCAGCGAACCGCCGGGCTCGGGCTGGTCGTCGAGGAGGATCACGCGGGCGCCGGAGCCCGCGGCAGCGGCGGCGGCCGCGAGCCCGGCCGGTCCGGCGCCGATGACCAGGACGTCGGTGTGGAGGTACTTCTTGTCGTAGACGGCGGGGTCGGGTGTCGGGTCGAGCCATCCCATCCCGGACAGCGTCGTGGCGGACAGACCGTCGTACAGCTCCACCGCCGTCGCCGGAAGCATGCCCTCCGAGCACGAACCACCGAGCTGCACCAGGGCGTTGGGCTCCTCGACGCCCGCGGCCACGATGCCGCGCGGGCGGCCGCGGTAGATCGACGGGGCGACCTCGGCGACCCCGTTCGCCAGCATCGCCGAGGCCACGGTGTCTCCGGGGTGCCCGGTCAGCTCCCGTCCGTCGACGGTGAACCGCAGCACGGTGCCGCGCTCGATACGGCCCCCCTGCCGGAGCCGACAGTGCTGGTCGGGCTGGCGGGGCTGGTCGGTCATCGGTTTCCTCCGGCCTGGGGCAGTTCGGGGCGGGGCGCGTCGAGCCGGTAGGAGGCCAGCACCTCGTAGCTGACGGTATCGCGCAGGACGTTGAACCAGCGGCGGCAGCCGGTGCTGTGCATCCACCGCTCGGCGAAGGGGCCCTTGGGGTTGTCCCGGTAGAAGACGTACCCGGCCCACTGCTCGTCGTCGAGGTCGGCGGGGTGCTCGGGGTAGGGGACATGGGCCTGTCCCCCGTAGTGGTACTCGGCCTCGTCGCGAGGACCGCACCATGGGCAGGTGATCAGCAGCACGGTGTCCTTCTCTCAGCGGGCTCTCGGCGGGCTTTCGGTGGGCGCTCAGCCGGTTCTCAGTGGGCCACGGCCGCGGCGCCGTGTTCGTCGATCAACGCACCCGTCGCGAAGCGTTCGAGCGCGAAGGGGGCGTTCAGCGGATGCGGCTCGCCCGTGGCGATGGTGTGTGCGAAGGTCCAGCCGGCGGCCGGGGTGGCCTTGAACCCGCCGGTGCCCCAGCCGCAGTTGACGTAGAGGTTCTCGACGGGGGTGGTGCCGATGACGGGGGAGGCGTCCGGGGTGACGTCGACGATGCCGCCCCAGGTCCGCAGCACATGCGCGCGGGCGAAGACGGGGAACAGCTCGACGGCGGCGGCCATCTGCTGCTCGATGACGTGGAAGGAGCCGCGCTGCCCGTAGCCGTTGTACGAGTCGACGCCCGCGCCCAGCACCAGTTCGCCCTTGTGCGCCTGGGAGACGTAGACGTGCACATGGTTCGACATGACCACGGTCGGGTGCACCGGCTCGTGCAGTTCGGAGACCAGCGCCTGGAGGGGATGGGACTGCACTGGCAGCCGGAAACCGGCCAGCTCGGCCAGCACACTGCTGTGCCCGGCGGCCGCGAGGCCGACCCGGCCGGCGCGGATGCGGCCACGGCTGGTCTCGACGCCCACCACCCGGTCGCCGTCCTTGAGGAAGCCGGTGACCTCGCACCCCTGGATCAGGTCCACACCCATCTCGTCGGCCCGGCGCGCCAGCGCCCACGCGACGTGGTCGTGCTTGGCGATACCGGCCCGCGGCTGGAAGGTGGCGCCGAGGACCGGATACCGGGTGCGGGGCGAGACGTTGAGGATGGGGCAGACCTCGGCGACCTCGTCCGGCGCCAGCCACTGGGCGTCCACGCCGTTGAGGCGGTTGGCACCCACCCGGCGCACGCTCTCGCGGACGTCCTGCAGGGTGTGCGCGAGGTTGAGGACGCCGCGCTGGCTGAACAGGAAGTCGTAGTCCAGCTCCTCCGGCAGCCCCTCCCACAGCTTGAGCGCGTGCTCGTAGATCGCCGCGCTCTCGTCCCACAGGTAGTTGGAGCGGATGATCGTGGTGTTGCGTGCCATGTTGCCGCCGGCCAGCCAGCCCTTCTCCAGGACGGCGACGTTGGTGATGCCGTGGTTCTGGGCGAGGTAGTAGGCGGTGGCCAGGCCGTGGCCGCCCGCGCCGACGATGACGACGTCGTACGAGGAGCGCGGCTCGGGGTTGCGCCAGAGGAAATCCGGGTGCTCCGGCAGCGGCTGGGCGGTCATGCCGCGTCTCCGTTCAGGCGGGGGTAGAGGGGGAAGGCGGAGGCGAGCTTCTCGACCCGGTCGCGGAGCAGGCCCGCGCGCTCGTCGTCCAGCCGCTCCTCCTTCAGGGCCTGGGCGATGATGTCGGCGACCTCCCGGAACTCCGTCTCGCCGAAGCCGCGGGTGGCCAGGGCCGGAGTGCCGATCCGCAGCCCCGAGGAGACCATCGGCGGGCGGGGGTCGAACGGCACCGCGTTGCGGTTGACCGTGATGCCGATGCGGTGCAGCCGGTCCTCGGCCTGCTGCCCGTCGAGCGCGGAGTCGCGCAGGTCGACGAGGACCAGATGGACCTCGGTGCCGCCGGTCAGCACCGTGATCCCGGCCTCGGCCACATCGTCGGCCAGCAGCCGCCCGGCGAGGATGCGGGCACCGTCCAGGGTGCGCCGCTGGCGCTCCCTGAACTCCTCGCCCGCCGCCACCTTGAAGGACACCGCCTTCGCCGCGATGACATGCTCCAGCGGGCCGCCCTGCTGGCCAGGGAAGACCGCCGAGTTGATCTTCTTGGCCAGGTCGGCCCGGCTGAGTATCACCCCGCCGCGCGGGCCGCCGAGGGTCTTGTGCGTGGTGGTCGTCACGACGTCGGCGTACGGCACCGGGTTGGGGTGGAGGCCTGCGGCCACCAGCCCGGCGAAGTGCGCCATGTCCACCATCAGATACGCGCCGACCTGGTCCGCGATCCGCCGGAACGCGGCGAAGTCCAGCCGGCGGGGGTAGGCCGACCAGCCCGCGACGATCATCTTGGGCCGGTGCGCGAGGGCGAGCCGCTCGACCTCGTCCATGTCGATGCGCAGATCGGCCTCGCGCACGTGGTACGGCACGACGTTGTACAGCTTGCCGGAGAAGTTGATGCGCATGCCGTGGGTCAGATGGCCGCCGTGCGCGAGGTCGAGGCCGAGGATGGTGTCGCCGGGGGAGAGGAGGGCGAACATCGCGGCCGCGTTGGCCTGGGCGCCCGAGTGCGGCTGGACGTTCGCCGCCTCGGCGCCGAAGAGCTCCTTCACCCGGTCGATGGCGATCTGCTCGACCACGTCGACGTGCTCACAGCCGCCGTAGTAGCGGCGGCCGGGGTAGCCCTCGGCGTACTTGTTGGTCAGGACCGAGCCCTGGGCCTCCATGACCGCCGACGGAGCGAAGTTCTCCGAGGCGATCATCTCGAGCGTGGACTGCTGGCGGTGCAGCTCGGCCTCCACCGCGGCGGCGACATCCGGGTCGAGTTCGCTGAGAGGGGAGGCGAATGTGCTGGTCGACGGGTTGATTGCCATCTGTGCACCATCCTGAGAGCCAACTAATGGGCAACTGATATATCAGCCTCTGCGGTAAGGTATGAGAGCTCGCGAGACAGGTCAAGGGGGCATTTCATGCAGCAGGTGGCGACCGAACCCGCGGGCGAGGAGCTCTCCCTCGCCGAGCGCGCCTACCGCGCCATCCGCGACCGGCTCGTCATGCTCGAGATCCGCCCGGGCGCGCCGATCAACGAGGACCAGCTGGCGCAGTCCCTCGGCGTCGGACGCACGCCGGTGCGCGAGGCGCTCAAGCGGCTCCAGTACGAGCGCCTGATCACGACCTACCCCCGGCGCGGCACCTTCGCCACCGACGTCAACATCACCGACCTGGCCCATATCTCCGAGGTGCGCCAGGAGTTGGAGCCCCTGGCCGCCGCCCTGGCCGCGCGGCGCGCCACGGCCGCGGACCGCGCGACCCTGACGGCAGCCCTGCGGGAGCTGGAGGGCGCGGATTCACCTCAGCGCGACGCCGCCGAGCTGATGCGCCTGGACCTCCAGGTCCACCGCGCGATCTACGCCGCCACGCACAACCCGTACCTGGAGGACACGCTCGTCCGCCACGACAATCTGGCTACCCGCATCTGGTGCCTGTTCATCGACCGTCTGTCCGACATGGCCGGTCACGTCGGAGAGCACGGGCCGTTGATCGAGGCGATCGTCGCCGGTGACCCCGACAAGGCGGCACAGCTCGCCCACAGCCATGTCGAGGGCTTCGAACGGGCCATTCGCGCCGCCATCTGAGACGGGCGTTCGATCTTGACCCGCCACAGACGGGCCGCCTCGTTGCCGTCGGCGTTGCGCAACGCGTCATAGACGGCGGTGCCCTCGTTGGTGATGGTGTCGCACGCCTGGCTGTAGTCCATCCGCAGAACCGTGACGAACCTGCGCAGACCGGCCGTGAGGCGTTCGAAGGTCTGGGCGGCCTGCGGGAGGTCCGCGGTGCGCACGAGTGCGTCAGCTCCGCCAGGGCCTCCGACGCCGGGGTGAGGTGCTCGCGACCCGAGCATGGCGACACGGCGGATGAGCAGCGCTCCGAGGCCGGCGCGCAGCGCGGAGAGATCGAGGACATCCTTGGCCGTGACGGCGGGGACGGCGGTCGCGCCGCCCGGGAGCGGGTCGAGCATGCCCTCCTCGGCCAGCGCCCGCAGCCCCGCGCGCACGACTCTGCGGGACAGGCCGAGGCGCGCCGCGAGCGGTGCCTCCCGGACGCGGTCGCCGGGCCGGTAGGGGCCCGCGAGGAGGGCATCGCGCGGCATTCCACCACGGGGTCGGTGCTGACGGGGGCGCCGGGTGGAGCGTCACCGGATGTGATCCGGGCCGCCATGGGGTCCACGGAGTGACCGGGTGCACGCGCCTCCCGGGCGTTCGAGTCGTTATCAGAGCCGCAGTTGGCCGGGGCGGCGTCGTACGGCGGTCGTGGAACGGCGATCCGGGTGAAGGGGGCCGCGGAGGCGGTCCAGGTGGTGGACCAGGCTCGGTGTGGACGGCTCCACATTCCGTCCGCACAGGGGACGCGGTGGCCGGCGGAAATGTCCCCGCCG
>NZ_JAAAYH010000228.1:0-14697 GCF_018035285.1 Streptomyces sp. MK37H
GCGGGGCACAGATCAACTCCACCCGGGGGACGCTCTTCGACCGCTCTCGCTGCCGCCGCTCATCGTCCACCGCGTAGGGACGCACCAGAGCGGGCAGCTCGCTGCCCCGTGGCAGGCGGGGAACGGTGTGCAGTTCCAGGGTCGGCGAGTCGGGGCAAGGGCGCGGGGGCACCGGTCCGGGCCCACCGGCCGGGACGACCACGGCCCCCGCCACGGGCCGGGAAGGCGTCGGATGCGACGCGGGGAACTTCGGGACGGCACGGTGACGGCCGGGCGGCCGTAAGGCCAGAACTGCCCTCACCCATACGAGTGCGCACCGGATAAGGTCGTGCATGCGATCAGCTCCTCGAAAGCTGGTGGCCACGCCCCGGGGCCGGTAGCACGGTCGCCGGGGTCAGACGTTGCTCAGACCGTGTGACCGGTCATCACTCTTTGTACGCAAAGCATTGCCCTCTGGTGCCACAATCAGAGGGCGGTGGCGTTGACTTCGCGGCTTGTCAATGGAGGGTGGGCACATGGGTGCAGCGGAGAAACTCGATCCGTCGTCGTCTGTGCTGGCGTTTGCCGCCTGCGAGCTACGTCGGGCACGTGAGGAAGCCGGTATGACCCAGCGTGCTCTGGCGAAGTCCGTGTTCGTGACTCCGTCGCTTTTGGCGAAGCTGGAGGCAGCGCAGCGGGTCCCGTCCGGAGAGTTCGCGGCTCGTGTCGATGAGGTGCTGAACACAGGGGGGTTGTTCGGCCGTCTCTGGCCGCTGATTATGAAGTACGCGTATCCCTCGTGGTTCCGGCCCTACGTTGAGCTTGAGGCGCAAGCCCAGATCATTCGGTCGTTCGAATTACGCGTGATTCCCGGCCTGTTGCAGACCGAGGACTATGCGCGGGGCCGCGCTGGAAGCCGGACGCCTGAGCAACGTCGACGACCTGCTAGCGGCGCGGCTGACACGGCAAGACATCCTGACGCGGGAGAACCCGCCTGAGCTGTGGATCATCCTTGATGAGAACGTACTTCGTCGCCCTGCCGGGGTACCCCGCGTGATGCATGACCAGCTGGCCCGGGTCATTGAGGCATCCGAGACTCCGACCACTGTTGTCCAGGTGGTCCCCTACTCCGCCGGACCGCACGCGGGTGTCGGCTCGTTCCACGTTCTGACCCTTGAGGAAGGCCCCGAAGTCGTCTTTGCGGACGGGTTCGCTCAAGGCCAGCTGCTGCCCGATCCTGAGCATGTCAGGGCAGCCCTGCGCGCCTATGATCTGCTCAGGGCGCAGGCCCTGTCACCCGCAGCCTCAATCGACCTGCTCGCCACCACCATGAAGGAACTTCAACCATGATCCGCAACGCAAGCGCCCTGCCCGGTGTGGTGTGGCGCAAGAGTACGTATAGCGACAGCAACGGGGGCACATGCGTTGAGGTGGCAGACGGCATCCCTGCCGTCGTCCCCGTTCGCGACAGCAAGAACCCCAGCGGTCCGGCGTTGGTCTTTCCCCCGTCGTCCTGGGCATCGTTCATATCGGCTGTCAGGGGTGGAGAGTTCCACGGCGTCTGACGAACGCTGACGAGTCATCAGCTTCTGCGTCCCCTGACCGCTCGGCAGGGGACGTCGCGCTGCCCCGGTACGGCTTCGTACAGCATGGGGCCGCAAGGGAGGGGGCCGGGGCGCGCGGTAACGCCCCTCCGTCGCGGCGCCCGGCCGCACCTGCGGCCCCCGCGGGCCGTTACGCCTCCCGCGCCGCCAGGCTGGTCCGCACCGCGCGCACCAGCGCCTGCGCACGCGGATCGGCGGTGACACCGCGCCGCATACCGTTGGTGACGTAGGCGAAGCCGATGCGCGCCTCCGGGTCGGCGAAGGCGAGGGAGCCACCGCGCCCCGGGTGGCCGAAGGAGCCCGGCCCCAGCAGCGGGCAGGCCGGGCCGTGCAGCATGTAGCCCAGGCCGAACCGGGTGCCGACGACCAGGACCCGGTCCGGACCCGCGGACTCCTCGGTACGGGCCATCGTCAGCGTCGCCGGGGCGAACAGCCGGCCCCCCGAGCGGGCCGTACGGGCCGAGGGCAGCGGGCCGATCAGCGCCGCGTAGAAGCGGGCCAGCGCCTCGGCGGTCGCCACCCCGCCCGAGGCGGGCAACTCGGCGGCCAGATACGCGGGGTCGTTCTCGTCCGGCAGCGGGGTGATCGCGGCGAACGCCCGCCGGGTCAGCGACTCGGGGTCCCGGTACGCCTCGGCGACCGACCGCTTCGGGCGCAGCCGAGGCCCCTGGGCGGCGGGCGCGGAGAGCGCCTCCACCGCCGCGATCCGGCCCACCCGGCCCCGCTGCTCCTCGGGCAGCCCGAGCCACAGGTCGAGCCCCAGCGGCCGGGCGATCTCCTCGGCGATCCAGCGCCCGATGGTCCGCCCGGTGACCCTGCGCACCAACTCGCCCAGCAGCCAGCTGTACGTCTGGGCGTGGTAGCCGTGCGCCGTACCGGGCTCCCATACGGGCTGCTGGGCGGCGACGGCCCGCGGCCCGGATATGCCGTCGATGGCCTCGGCGGGGGTCAGCGGGGTGTCCAGCACGGGCACGCCGGTGCGGTGCGCGAGGAGATGCCGCACCAGCACCCGCTCCTTGCCGGCCGCCTTGAACTCCGGCCAGTAGGTGCTGACCCGGCCGTCCAGGTCCAGCTGGCCGCGCTGGTGCAGCAGCAGCGGCACGGCGGCGGCCACGCCCTTGGTGACCGACCGGACGACCTGGGCGGTGTCCTGGGTCCAGGGCTCGGGGCCGTCGTCGGACGCCTTACGGCCATCGGAGTCCTCGCGGCCCGCGGAGTCCTCCCGGTCCGCGGACTCCTTACGGTCATTGGAATCCTCGCCGCTGTCGGGGTCCTCGCCGCCGTCGGGGGTCTTCGTACCGCCCCACAGATCGACGACCTTCTCGCCCTCCCGGTACAGGACCACGGCCGCGCCGCGCTCGCCGTGCCGGGCGAAGTTCGCCGCGAAGGCGTCCCGGACCGGTTCGAAACCGTCCGCCACCGTGCCCTGGACGTCCACCACTGTCCGACTCCCGCCATGCCGACCCGAGCGTGTGTGCTGTGTTTCTCTTATGGTGCAACGCGCCGCGCGGGAGGATCATGCCGGGGCCGGGCATGATCCCGGCGGACCCGCCGCCATGGGGCGGCGGCGGTCCCGGAGCCGACGAGAAGGGGCACACGGTGCGGAGATTCGAGGGCTACGCGGTCATGCTCACCGGTGCGGGGCGCGGAATCGGGGAGGTGACCGGCCGTCGGTTCGCCGACGAGGGCGCCCGGGTGCTGATCACCGACCAGGACGGCGAACGGGCCGCGAAGGCCGCCGCGTCCATACGAGCGGCTGGCGGCGAGGCCGAGTCGCTGGGCTGCGACGTGGCCCGGCGGGCGGACGCCGAGGCGGTCGTGGCGCACGCCGTAAGGAGCTTCGGAAGGCTGGACGTCCTGGTCAACAGCGCCCACTCGTGCCACGTCGACACCCCGCTGTTCGAGGACCAGGCGGACGACGAGTGGCAGCAGGACATCGATGTCACCCTCGGCGGCGCCTTCCGTTGCTCCCGCGCTGCGGTGCCGCATCTGGCCGCCGCGGAGGGCCGGGGCGCGATCGTCAACGTCGGCTCGGTCAACGGCCTCCAGGACTTCGGCAACCACGCCTACAGCGCCGCCAAGGCGGGTCTGGGCAGCCTCACCCGCACCCTGGCCGCCCACGCCGCCGCCCGGGGCGTCCGCGTCAATCTCGTGGCCCCCGGCACGATCCGCACCCCCGGCTGGGACGGCCGGGAGGACACCCTGCGCCGCGCCGCCGAGGTCTACCCCCTCGGCCGGGTCGGCGAACCCACCGACATCGCCGCCGCCATCACGTTCCTCGCCTCCTCAGACGCCGCCTGGATCACCGGGATCACGCTCCCCGTGGACGGTGGCATCACGACCACGAACGTGGCGGTGCGCAGGGCCTTCGGTCACTCGGAGACGCCCAGCGAGACGTAGTCGTAAGCGCCCTGCCAGGGGTCGCTCCCGCGAAGTACACCAGCAGGGTGTCCGTGGCCTCCTCGGCCGCGGTCCGCACGGCCTCGAGGACCTCGACCGCGGTGCTGGGGTCCTCGATGACCGTGCAGTGCTTTGACGCCAGCCCCCAGGAGCCCGGGGCGCACGGGGCCGCGCCAGCGCGCTCAGGTTGTTGGCCACCGCCGGGATCTGCTCCAGGTGGGCATAGCGGCTGGTGAGCGAACGGAGCTCGGCCTCCCCACCGGTCACCGCTACGTCGATCCGCACCGAGTCTCTCCCCTGTGGCGACGGTCTCCCCGGTTCTGTCCTACCCAGGGTCGTCCGCGCGGACCAACGAAGAGCAGGGGCAACGGAGTACGGGCGCGACAGAGTACGGGCGCGACGGAGTACGGCGCACGCGCGACGGAGTACGCGGTCAACCCGCGTGCAGCATCAGCCCGATGCCCGCCACCATCAGCCCCGCCGCCGCGATCCTCGGACCGCCGAACCGCTCCTTGAAGAACAGCGCCCCGATCGCCGCGCCCACGATGATCGACGATTCGCGCAGCGCCGCGATCGGGGCGAGCTCGGCCCGGGTCTGGGCCCACAGCACCAGGCCGTAGGCGGCGACCGACAGCAGCCCGCCGAGCAGCCCGCGCGCCGCGACCGGCCGTAGCTGCCGAAGGAGTGCACCGCGCCGGATGACCAGGGCGCAGACGGGGATGGCGAAGCCCTCCAGGATCATCAGCCAGGCGATGTAGGCGGGCGGGCTGCCGGAGGCGCGCACCCCCAGACCGTCCACGACGGTGTACGCGGCGATGGACAGACCGGTGGCGATGGCGGCCGTAAGGGCGAGCCACTGCGGCGCGCTCCCGCCGTTCCCCTCGCGCTCGGCGTGCCGCGCCCCCCTGATGCCCCACAGCGCCACGCCCACCAGCCCCGCCGAGGCCACTGCGATGCCCGCCGCCTGCCAGCGGTCCGGCCGCTCGCCGACGAAGACCGCGGCGGCCACGGTCACCACCAGCGGGGCGGTGCCGCGCGCGATGGGGTACATCTGGCCGAAGTCGCCCAGGTGGAACGAGCGCATGAGCAGTAGCTGATAGACCACATGGATGGCCGCGGAGGCCAGCAGATACGGCCAGGCGTCCGCCGCGGGCAGCGGGGCGAACGGCAGCAGCGCCAGCCCGCACAGCGCCCCGCCGCCGCCCACCAGGGTGAAGGCGAGCAGCTGGTCCCTGATGCCGTGGGCGATCGCGTTCCAACTGGCGTGGGTGACGGCCGCGATGAGCACCGCGGCCGCGACCAGCGGGGTCACGCGGACCGCTCGCGCACATCCACCAGGGCGCCCTCGGCATGCGCGATCAGGGTCTTGGGGTCGAGCGGGAAGACGGTGTGCGGATCGCCCGCCGCGGCCCATACGGTCTCGTGGTCCAGCAGCCGCCGGTCGGCGAGGACGCGGGTACGGGTGCGGTGGCCGAAGGGCGGCACCCCGCCGATGGCGTACCCGGTGGTCTCCCGCACCAGCGCCGCGTCCGCCCGGCGGACGCTCCCGGTGCCCAGTTCATGCCGTACGAGCTCGACATCGACCCGTGACGCCCCGTCCATCAGTACCACCACCGGCTGTCCGTCCGCCTCGAAGACCAGCGACTTGACGATCTGGCTCAGCTCACAGCCGATCGCCGCGGCGGCCTCGGTGGCGGTACGGGTTGCGTCGGGGAACCGGCGCACCTCGACCTCCAGACCGAGCTCGCGCAGGGCGTCGGCGAAGCGGGGGTGGGCGTCGGTGTCAGAGGTGGAGTCGACCATGGAACGACGCTATCGACGCCTCCACGCCCCCGCCACGACTTTTCCCGTCGGTGGCGTCCGGGCCCCGCTGACCGGTGGCGTCCGGGCCCCGCTGACCGGCGGCATCCGGCCCCGCTGACCAGCCGGTCGGCCGAACACGAAGGAGCCGGGCGGGCGCTCACTGCGCCCGCCCGGCTCCCGTGCCGTCACGCCGGTGGAACCGGCGGCTCAGCCGCCCGCGCGCAGCAGTGCTGCCACGATCGGGCCCGCTGTGTCGCCGCCGTGGCCGCCCTCGGGGACCACACCGGCGGCCGCGACGTCGTCGCGGTACGCGCTGAACCAGCCGTTCGGCTTCTCCTGGTTGTCCACCTCGGCCGAGCCGGTCTTGGCGCCGAAGTCACCGCTCATCCCGGCCATCGCCTCGGCGGCGGTGCCCGAGGTGGCCGTGAGCTTCATCAGCTTCTTCAGCTGGTCGTGGGTGCTGGACTTCATCGTCCTGCTCGCCTTGGCCAGCGTCCGGTCGTCCAGCGACGGCGAGACCAGGTACGGCTGGTGGAAGGTGCCGGTGGAGGCGGTGGCCGCGACCGACGCCATGTTGAGCGGGTTCATCCGCACGCCGCCCTGGCCGATCAGCGAGGCGGCCTTGGAGGCCCCGGACTGCACCGGCACCGAGCCGTCGAAGGTGGGCACACCGGTCTGCCAGTTGAGCCCGATGCCGAAGACGTCCCGGGCCTCCTTGCTCAGGTCGTCGTTCTTCAGCTTCCCCGCCTGGCTGATGAAGGCCGTGTTGCAGGAGCGGGCGAAGCTCTGCTCGAAGGTGCCGTTCTTGATCTCGAACTTCTTGTCGTTCTGGAACTTCCAGCCGCCGTACGAGAAGTACTTCGGGCACGGATGCGGCTTGCCGTACGCCGCCAGACCCTTGTCCATCAGCGTCGTCGATGTGATGATCTTCATCGTCGAGCCGGGTGCGTACGAGCCCTGGAAGGCGGTGTTGAAGCCGCTCGCGGGGGAGTTGGCCAGCGCCAGGATCTCACCGGTGCTGGGCTTGACCGCGACCACCGACGCCTTGGTGCGCTTGCTCACCTGCTGCTCGGCGGTGCGCTGCAGCGATGCGTCGATCGTGGTGCGGAGCGTGCCCGGGGTGCCCTTGGAGAGCACCTTGAGGGTCTTGTCGGGGGACTTGGAGCCCTTGGCGCGCTCGATCCAGGTCTCCACGCCCGCCTCGCCGCCCGCCTTCTTGCCGTACCGCTCGCGCAGCGCGGCCAGGACGGTCTTGAGCGTCGGGTGCTCGGAGGCGGTCAGCTCCTTGCCGTCGCGGTCCACCGCCTTGATCGGCGGCGCCTCGGACGCGCCGGTCTTGAGCGTGTCGCCCTCGGCGAGGTCGGGGTGCACCACGGAGGGCTTCCAGGCGACGACCGGCTTGCCGGTCTTGGTGTCGCGGGTCACGGTCAGCGAGGATTCATACGTCCAGGGGACGCTCTCACCGCCGGAGGAGAGCTGGGCGTTGACCGAGAACGGCACCTTGGCGCCGCTCGCCTGCCCCGCGTCCAGCGTCACCTTGGCCACCTTGGCCTTCGTGCGGTAGCCGCTCAGCGCCGTGCCGGCCGCGCCGCTGTCGTCCGTAAGGGCGGCGGCCTTCGCCGTCTCGCCCGCCGACCAGGCCGCCAGGAACGCGTGGGCGGTGGTCTTGACCTCGGCCGCGCTGGGCGGGCCGGTCTTCACCTTCTTCAGGGACGGCTTGTCGTCACCCGAGCCGGCGCTCGCACCGTCCTTCGGGCCGGCTGAATCGTCCTGGCCGCTGCCGCAACCGGCCACACCGACCATGGCGGCGAACACCGCACCGACGATCGCGGCTCTCGCGCCACTCCGCATTTCAGAACCCCCACACTGTGTTCTCGGTTCCCCCATCAGTTGATGGGGGCCGCGGTGCCCGGCACTCTACCGGCACCACGTGAAGCCCCCGCGCCCTCACCGTAGGGGGCGCGGGGGCCGTGGCCGGATCCATACGGTGGCCCGGGGCCGAGCCGGGATCAGATCCAGGTGTCGAGCCACATCCGGGCGCGCCAGGCGTCCATCGGCATCGTCTGGCCCGTGTAGAGCGGGAAGAAGTAGATGAAGTTCCAGATGATCAGCAGGACGAGCGCGCCCGAGCCGACCGCGCCGATCACTCGGCGGGTCTCGCTCGCGCCCGGTGGCCCCAGCAACGCGCCGATCATCATCGCCACCCCGAGACACAAGAAGGGCACGAAGACGACGGCGTAGAAGGAGAAGATCGTCCGGTCCTGGTAGAGGAACCACGGCAGATAGCCCGCGGCGATTCCGCACAGGATCGCGCCCGCCCGCCAGTCGCGCCGCAGCGCCCACCGGAACACCAAGTACAGCAGCGCGAAACAGGCCGTCCACCACAGCAGCGGGGTGCCGATGGCCAGCACCTCGCGGGCGCACTTCTCGGCGGCGTCCTTGGGGCAGCCCTCCTGGCCGGCCCGCGGGGACTCGTAGAAGTACGAGACCGGGCGGGACTGGACCAGCCAGCTCCACGGGTTGGACTGGTAGACATGCGGCGAGTCGAGGTTGACGTGGAACTTGTAGACCTCGGACTCGTAGTGCCACAGGCTGCGCAGCGGATTGAGCAGCCAGTCGAAGGCGCCGCCGGTGCCGTAGCCGCCGCCGTCCGGCTTTTCGGACTCGGCCCAGTGGCGGAAGTAGCCGCTGTGCCGCCAGCCGCGGACCCGGTCGTGGCTGCCGCTCGCGGTGAACCAGCCCGACCAGGAGGCGATGTACGTGAGGATCGCCACAGGCACCAGCGAGACGAACGCCCAGCCCAGATCGCGCCGCAGCACCGCCCGGTAGGGGCGGAGGGCGCCCGCGGTGCGGCGGCTGCCCACGTCCCACAGGACGGTCATCAGGCCGAAGGCCGCCAGCACGTACAGCCCGTTCCACTTGGTGCCGATGGCGAGGCCCAGCAGCACCCCGGCCGCGATCCGCCACGGCCGGGCGCCCAGCTTCAGGCCCCGGGCCACCGCCGGGTCCGGCCGCGCCGCGCCGTCCTCACCGGCCGGCAGCGCCGCCGCCAGCCTGGCCCGCGCCAGGTCCCGGTCGACGAGCAGACAGCCGAAGGCGGCCAGCACGAAGAACATCACGACCAGGTCGAGCAGCGCCGTGCGGCTCATCACATAGTGCAGCCCGTCCACGGCCATCAGCGCGCCCGCGAGGCAGCCGAGGAACGTCGACCGGAACAGCCGCCGCCCGATCCGGCACAGCATCAGCACCGAGAGGGTGCCGAGCACCGCGACCATGAACCGCCAGCCGAACGGGTGCAGCCCGAAGAACTGCTCGCCGAGCCCGATGACCCACTTGCCCACCGGCGGGTGCACCACATACGAGGCCGCGTCGCTGAGCGGGATGTGCTGCGGGGCGTCGAGAATCCGGTCGTTGGCGGATTTCGGCCAGGTGCCCTCGTAGCCGTACTCCCAGATCGACCAGGCGTCCTTGGCGTAGTACGTCTCGTCGAATATGACGTTGTCCGGGCTGCCCAGATGCCAGAAGCGGGTCAGCCCGGCGCACAGCGCGACGAGCAGCGGACCGCCCCAGCCGCTCCAGCGGGCGATTCTGGCCGCCGCCGGGGGGGTCGCGCCGAGGATCTCCCAGAGCCGGGTGCCCGGCTCCGCGTACGGCGGGACCAGCCGCTCCCGTACGCCGGGCCTGGTCTGGCCGGCGTATCCGAAACGGCGCAGCCGGCGCTGCCAGGCCGGCGGCTGCTGGCCGGTGGCTTTGCCCGGCTGGGCGTGGGTCGCGGTGTCACTGCTCACCGGGCCATCGTAGGGAAGGGGCCTGTGAGTGTGGCGGGGAAAGGCGGCGAACGGGGATTCGTGCCCGGGGCGGCGGCCTCGGGGCCGAGCCCGCGGTCGCCTCGGGGCCGAGCCCTTGGCCGACCCCGCGGCCGGTCGTGGCCGGTCTCTGCCGACGCCGTGGCCGGTCTCTGCCGATGCCCTGACCGGTCGCTGGGCCCGCCGCGCCCGGCTGCGAGGATGGGGGCGTGACTGGAACGCTCGTACTGGCAGGGACCCCCATCGGCGACACGGCGGACGCGCCCCCGAGGCTGGCCGCCGAGCTCATGGCCGCCGATGTGATCGCCGCCGAGGACACCCGGCGGCTGCGCCGCCTCACCCAGGCCCTGGACGTGCGCCCGGCCGGCCGGGTGGTGTCCTACTTCGAGGGCAACGAGTCGGCCCGCACGCCCGAGCTGGTCGAGTCGCTGGCCGGCGGCGCCCGGGTGCTGCTGGTCACCGACGCGGGCATGCCATCGGTCTCCGACCCCGGCTACCGGCTGGTGGCCGCCGCCGTGGAGCGCGGGATCACCGTCACCGCCGTGCCCGGCCCATCCGCGGTGCTCACCGCCCTGGCCGTGTCCGGGCTGCCGGTGGACCGCTTCTGCTTCGAGGGGTTCCCGCCGCGCAAGGCGGGGGAGCGGCTGGCGCGGCTGCGCGAAGTCGCCGACGAGCGCCGCACCCTGGTCTGGTTCGAGGCCCCGCACCGGCTGGACGACACGCTCGCGGCCATGGCCGAGGTGTTCGGCCCGGACCGCCGCGCCGCGGTGTGCCGGGAGCTGACCAAGACCTACGAGGAGGTGCGGCGCGGCCCGCTGGCCGAGCTGGCCGCCTGGGCGGCGGAGGGCGTGCGCGGCGAGATCACCGTCGTGGTCGAGGGCGCCCCCGCGCCCGGCCCCGAGGAGGCGGGCCCTGCCGAGCTGGCCCGCCGGGTCGCGGTGCGGGAGGAGGTCGGTGAGCGCCGTAAGGAGGCCATCGCGGCGGTGGCGCAGGAGGCCGGGGTGCCCAAACGACAGGTGTTCGACGCGGTCGTGGCGGCGAAGAACGCCGTGGGAAGCGCGCCACGCGAAGGTAAAGCCCCGTAGCGAAATGCAAAGCTCAGGTTAGTAGCCGGGCAGTTGCACGCCAGTTTCTCCATGGCCGTTGCCAAATCTCGCTCAAAGAGCGGGAAGAGCCCGTGCGGTGGCGCCGGGAAAGGCGTCCACTGGTTGTGGAAGACCTGGGGCGATCCCATCCCGGAAGACTTGTCCTGTGTGACAAGAGGAGCTGCCATGAGCGATATAGCGGGAACCTCGAGCGGTGCTCATCCGATAGCCGCCCACACCCCCTCCGATCAGTCCGGCGAGGTGGCCCACGAGGCGTACGCTTTCGCCTGCATGAAGTGCGGGCACGGCTGGGAGCGGTCGTACGACATCGAACACCACGTGGACGGCGAGGGCCGCGCCTTCGTCGTGTACTTCACCGGCGGCCGGCGCGTCCCGTCCCCGCTGACGAGCCCCGACTGCGTCAACTGCGGTGCGCATCTGGTGCGGATCATGCGCTCGGGCCAGGTCTCCTCCGTCCTGGAGAGTGCGCGGCGCGGGAGGCCGCACACCACCCGGGACCGGGGGGACGGCACCGGCGCGCCGGACGCCGAGGCGGACGCCGCGCCGGGCCACGCACCGGAAAACGAGGGCCCCGCGCGGCGCCGTGGGCACCATTGGCACCTTCCGAATCTGCTGCACCCCTTTCAGCACCACCGCGACTGAGTACGATCCGGTTCATATGAGCTGTTTCACATGAGCCGGTTCGAGTGGGTTCGGTATGAGCGGGTTCACCTGAGCCGGGCGCGAGTCAACTGAGCGGCCGGACGCGATTCACCGCGCATTCACCGGTATTCATAGAATCGCGCCCATGGCGAAAACAGCATCGACCCCCGGCGGCAGCGGCAAGGCGAGCGGCGCGCAAAAGGAAAAGGACGCGCCCCCGCCGCCGCCGGAGCCCCTGCGGGTCCCGGTCGCCGATTCCCATACCCACCTGGACATGCAGTCGGGCACCGTCGAGGAGGCACTGGCCAAGGCCGCCTCGGTCGGCGTCACGACCGTCGTCCAGGTGGGGTGCGACCTCGCCGGGTCCCGGTGGGCGGCCGAGACCGCGGCGGCGCACGAGAGCGTCTGGGCCACGGTGGCCCTGCACCCCAACGAGGCGCCGCGCATCGTCCTGGGCACGCCTCCTTCCGGGGGGCAAGCCCCCCAGACCCCCCGCGACGGCCGGTCCCGGCAGGGCGCCAGGGAGCCCGGCGGCGACGCCGCCCTGGACGCGGCCCTCGACCGGATAGCGGCCCTCGCCGCGCTGCCCCAGGTGCGCGGTGTGGGCGAGACCGGTCTGGACTACTTCCGCACCGGCCCGGAGGGCATGGCCGCCCAGGAGCGCTCGTTCCGCCGCCACATCGCCATCGCCAAGGAGCACGGCAAGGCGCTGGTCATCCACGACCGCGAGGCCCACGACGACGTCCTGCGGGTGCTCGCCGAGGAGGGCGCGCCCGAGACCGTCGTCTTCCACTGCTACTCCGGTGACGCGGCCATGGCGAAGATCTGCGCCGAGCGCGGCTACTACATGTCGTTCGCCGGCAACATCACCTTCAAGAACGCCCAGCCGCTGCGCGACGCCCTCGCCGTCGCCCCGCTCGACCTCGTCCTCGTCGAGACCGACGCGCCGTTCCTGACCCCCGTCCCCTACCGCGGACGGCCCAACGCTCCGTATCTGATTCCGCTCACCCTGCGGGCCATGGCGGAGGTCAAGGGCGTCCCCGAGGACACCCTGGCGACCGCCGTGGCGGCCAATACGGCGCGCGTCTTCGGCTATTGAGGGGCGGTGGCGATCCGAGGCCGGTGATCACACTGCGTGATGATCTTCCTTTGGAGAGTCACCCCCACTCCGCTACAGTCCCGGACCCAACGCCTGACCAGTGGACTTGTGGAGTGTTACCGGAGTGTTGTCGTGAGCCGTAGGGCCAGCCACCGCGTCCCGGGCGGCCGTGCCGCCGCCCGCCGAGCCGCCCGGCGCGGCGCCACCGGCCGGACCGATCCGATCCGCCGGCTGCTGCCGCAGGCGATGGTGGTCGCTGCCCTTGCCGGCGGCACCTCAGCCTTTGTCGCCCAGGACAAGGCCGTACGGCTCAGCGTCGACGGCGACGCGCGCACGTTGCACACCTACGCCGACGACGTGGGCGAGCTGCTGGCGGACCAGGACGTCCATGTCGGCGCGCACGACATCGTCGCCCCCGCGCCCGGGGAGCGGCTCGGCGACGGCGACGAGATCGCCGTCCGCTACGGCCGTCCCGTCACCCTCACCCTCGACGGGGAGCGCCGCCGGGTGTGGACCACCGCCCGCACGGTTGACGGCGCACTGCGCCAACTGGGCGTACGTGCCGAGGGCGCGTATCTGTCCGCCTCCCGCTCCGCGGCCATCACCAGCCGCGGGCTGCTCCTGCACGTCCGCACCGAGCGCACCGTCACCTTCCTCGCCGACGGGCGCCCCCACACCGTCCGCACGAACGCGGCCACCATCGGCGAGGCCCTCGCCGCCGCCGGGCTCACCCTGCGCGGCCAGGACACCACCTCCGTCCCGCAGGACAGCTTTCCGCGCGACGGCCAGACGGTGACGGTGATGCGGATCACCGGCGGCAAGGAGGTCCGGGACCATCCGGTGCCCTTCACCACCGTCCGCCGCGCCGACCCCACCCTCCCCAAGGGCGCCGAGCTGGTGGCCCGGCCCGGCGAGCCGGGCACCCTGCGCATCACCTACCGGGTGCGCAGCGTCAACGGCGTACGGCAGCGGCCGCGGAAGACCGGCAGCGAGATCGTCAAGGCACCCGTGGCCCGGATCATCCGGGTCGGCACCATGACCGTGCCCGCCGGCGTCGGCGGCCCGGCGGACGGGCTCAACTGGCGGGCGATGGCCCGCTGCGAATCGGGCGGCCGGCCCGACGCGGTCGACGGCTCCGGCCGCTACGGCGGCCTGTACCAGCTCGACCAGGGCACCTGGCACTCCCTTGGCGGCCACGGCCGCCCCCAGGACGCGCCCCCGTCCGAGCAGACCTACCGCGCGAAGAAGCTCTACCAACAACGCGGCGCCAGCCCCTGGCCCAGCTGCGGCTCCAAGCTTCACCGGTGATGGGGCCCGGTCGGGTGCCCCGGCCGGAAGATCCCAGCACCCCGAGCGTGGGAGCGCCCTGCCGCGTCCGCCGAACCTGGGGCCCACGGAGCGGCCGTAAACTCTCCGGGTGAGCTCCACCGACTCCGACGTTCTGCTCGGCCCCGCCGACATCCGCGAACTCGCGGCGCGGCTCGGCGTACGTCCGACCAAGCAGCGCGGCCAGAACTTCGTCATCGACGCCAATACGGTCCGCCGGATCGTCCGCACCGCCGGGGTGCGCCCGGACGACGTGGTCGTCGAGGTCGGCCCCGGGCTCGGATCGCTGACCCTCGCGCTGCTGCAGGCCGCCGACCGGGTCACCGCCGTCGAGATCGACGACGTCCTCGCCGCGGCCCTCCCCGCGACCGTCGAGGTCCGGCTGCCGCACCGCGCCGACCGCTTCGCCCTGGTGCACAGCGACGCCCTGCGGGTGACCGAGCTGCCGGGCCCCGCCCCGACCGCGCTGGTCGCCAACCTGCCGTACAACGTCGCCGTGCCCGTGCTGCTCCATATGCTCGGGCGCTTCCCGACCATCGAGCGGACGCTGGTCATGGTCCAGTCCGAGGTCGCCGACCGGCTCGCCGCCCCGCCCGGCTCCAAGGTGTACGGCGTCCCGTCCGTGAAGGCCGCCTGGTACGCCCACGTCAAGCGCGCGGGCGCGATCGGCCGCAACGTCTTCTGGCCCGCCCCCAACGTCGACTCCGGCCTGGTCTCGCTGATCCGCCGGGACGAGCCCCCGCGCACCACCGCCACCCGGGAAGAGGTCTTCGCGGTGGTGGACGCGGCGTTCGCCCAGCGCCGCAAGACCCTCAGGGCGGCGCTCGCGGGGTGGGCCGGTTCGGCGGGGGCCGCGGAGGAGGCCCTGAAGGCCGCCGGGGTCTCGCCGCAGGCGCGCGGCGAGTCGCTGACGGTGGAGGACTTCGCCGCGA